>WJLP01000056.1 GCA_014728435.1 Candidatus Uhrbacteria bacterium | reverse complement strand
GCTTTCGGATTTGGAACGCTTTTCTAAGCCGCAATCACAGCGATATGATTAAAAGTAAAATTGCAAATAAACAAGATTTACAGAGCTGGGGAATTGTTTTTTTGATGATTGCTTTGGCGGTATTTTTTAGGGCCCTTATATTGGGAAGCGCTTTTCCATTTCCTTTGGAAATGTTTATTTTTTATCCGACGATAATTATTTGCGCGCTGCTTGTTGTGAAACTTTTCATAGATCGTACGTCGCATGTCGTGTTTCGTTCAAAATTTATCGAGATACTTTTAATGTCATTGGGTTTTGGGTTCTTGATATCGCTTGTGCCGGTTTGGAGTAAAGAAGCGGCGGTGATGCCTTTGTCGCTCACGCAAATAGGAACATATTTAATGACTTTGGGAGCCTATCCAGTGGATGCGGGGCCGGATGGTTTGCTTAGAGGGGTCGCGTGGAGTTTGGCGATTATTGTTGCAATCGCGATATATCGTGATACGAAAGAGTTTTTCAGGCCATTGGCAATGGCGGCAGTGGCTTGGTTTGTAATGACGGTTGTGTTTTTATTGCCGTCGATTATTGTGATTATCACCATGGTGATTAATTCTTTATCCGTGTCTTTGCCCGGAGCTGACATGGTTAAACAGTTTACGAGGATGAGTTTGTTTTCATATTGGAATGAGGGGCAGTTACTGCGCTGGTTTACCGGTTTTGGCGAACAGGCCGCAAATTCGTTATTGCTGTATACCGCTTCGTGGGTTTTTATTTTAGGCGCGGCGGCGTGGTTTGCGGGAAACATAAAGAAATTAAGAGATGTATGGCAGGGTTTTGGCTGGGATTGGTTTTTTAGCGCGGCGGCTGTTATTTATATCGGTTATGTGGCGGGAATGAGCGGAGCACGCTGGGTTGGTATGGATGCCGCGGTATGGCTTGTATTGCTGGCTTTGTTGGGCTTGGGATGGATGATGTATATGCTTGGCACCGATGCCGGAGAAGGTTCGGTGCTATTGTTGTGGCTTTTAGGATCCGCGTTATTAGGCTGGCCGGTATTTGCGGGCGGGTTGGCATTTGTGTTTTTAGTGAAGCTTAGGGAGGCTTTACAAAGCCGGCCCAGCCGGGGAAAGTTTGAGTGGCTGTTAAGCGGCGTGGCGGCCGGTGCTTTAATGCTATTAATTGTTTTGTTTATGCGGCGCGGGCAACTGGTGGAATTGCCCATGTTGCGGATTGTAGGAGCCGGGCTTGTGTTTGCGTTGATGGCGAGTTTTGCAAAATATGCAGTTCGGCAAGGCATTAATAAAGTTGCCGTTATTACGGCTTGGCTTACAGCATGCGTTTTGATTTGGATTGTGACAGGGGTTTTTGCGGGTACGGCCTTAATGATGTTGGTGGGAGTATTGTTGTGGTTTTTTTGGCACAGGCTTATGCGCGTGGCTTGGTTGCCGCCGGCTTTGGCGTGGATATTGGCCGTGGTTGTTATGTTGCTTATTGTGCATTTGCCACGCCTTGCTCACCCGGAATTAGTCCCTCGTTAATTTATGGAGCATGGGGAATTTAGCATTTAGACTATTGATTGGAGTAACGTTGAGGTTTTAGCTAAAATTAGGCACAAAATTAAAGATGTATCCAAGATATTGATCATTTATATCCAAAATCTTCGTAAATAAAGTTGGTTGGTCAAACGTTATTATCCACTGTTTCTTACTTAATACAGCTAAATCTACTTGACGAGGATATGGGGCTTTGATATATTCAGCGGCACAAACATGCCTACTACAAATCAATTAGTTCGACGCCCGCGTCGAAGTGCCAAGGCTAAGTCAAAGAGCCCGGCCATGCAATATACACGCGATACCTTGCATCGCAAACGCACCGACCTCCCCAAGGGGTCTCCGTTTAAGCGTGGCGTTTGTACCAAGGTAACAACAACCACACCTAAAAAGCCTAACTCGGCTATGCGTAAGATTGCTCGTGTGCGCCTTTCCAACGGCCAAGAGGTGACCGCGTATATTCCGGGTGTGGGACATAATTTGCAAGAGCACTCTATAGTGATGATTCGCGGAGGACGCGTGAAAGATCTTCCGGGTGTGCGTTATCATATTGTGCGCGGTGTTTATGATACTCAGGGAGTGGCGGATCGCAAACGCAGCCGTTCAATGTACGGAGCTAAAAAACCCAAGGAATCAAAGTCATAAATTTTAGATAATTAACAAAGAGTAAGGATAGAGGTTGAGTCGCGTTAAACGCGATGAAGAAATAAAGTTTGTTTTTGCCCTGTATCCTGAATCATTCATCCATATATATTATGAGAGGTAAGAAGGCGCCAAAGCGCACAGTAAGTCCGGATCCGAAATACGGCTCAACAGCCGTGGGTCGTTTTATTAATTACGTGATGTTGGACGGTAAGAAGGCTACAGCACAAAAGGTTGTTTATGATGCTTTGGAAAAGCTGGAGAAGAAAAGCGAGAAGCCGGCTCTTGAGGCATTTGAAGAAGCGATTAAAAACATATCACCGATGTTGGAAGTTAAATCGCGCCGCGTGGGGGGTGCTAATTATCAGATTCCCATGCAGGTACGCGCCGACAGGCGTCAGCAGTTGGCGTTTCGCTGGTTGATTGCCGCAACGCGGGCTAAAAAAGGCAAGGCCATGTCGGATAGGTTGGCTGAAGAGTTGCTGGCGGCAACAAATAATCAAGGTGATGCGGTCAAGAAGAAGCAGGATGTGCAACGAATGGCCGAAGCAAACCGCGCATTCGCTCATTTTGCGTATTAAGATGTATGCAAGCGCAACCCCATGCCCACAGCTAAGCTGAGCTTTGCCTTACCCGCGTGCCATTGGCGGGCAGATCAGGGGCTGTATAACCAGGTTGACAAGTTCTCCTGACAAGGAGGATTTAGGAGGTTGTGCAATATAACTTATAACATTATTCGTAAATTCGTTTATAAATTCGTCCCGCAACAATTGTTTAATATATTTACGGTATGCGGGCTCCCGCCAAAGGCGGTGATGATTTCGTAGAACGTAGTGCTAATTTATGCCCAGAGAATATTCATTAAAAGATACCAGAAACTTCGGTATCATCGCCCACATTGATGCGGGCAAAACAACCGTTTCGGAACGCGTGCTTTTTTATACAGGCCGAAAACATAAGATCGGCGAGGTCCATGAGGGTGAAGCTACAATGGACTGGATGGAACAAGAGCAAGAGCGCGGTATTACCATTACTTCCGCGGCAACCACTTGTTTTTGGAAAGGCAAAAGGATGAACTTGATTGATACTCCGGGGCATATTGACTTTACAATTGAAGTACAGCGTTCTTTGCGTGTTTTAGACGGCGCGGTAACGGTTTTTGATGGTGTTGCCGGTGTGGAGCCTCAATCCGAAACCGTATGGCGCCAAGCTGATAAATACCAAGTGCCGCGTATGTGTTTTGTGAATAAATTGGACCGCATGGGCGCTGATTTTATTAAAGATATCGAATCTATCAGAACACGTTTGGCGAAACGCGCATACCCGATTCAATTGCCGATTGGAGCGGAGTCTGATTTTAGGGGCATTGTAGATTTGATCGAGATGAAAGCCAGAATTTATAAGGATGAAATGGGCCGTGAAATTGAAGATACGGATATTCCGGAAGACATGATGGAAGAAGTCAAGAAATGGCGCAGTGAATTTTTGGAAGCATTGGCGGAAACCGATGAGGAGTTGATGAATAAATATTTAGCCGGTGAAGAGTTGTCGGTTGAAGAAATTAAGGCCGCTTTGCGCAAGGCTGTTATATCCATGGATATTTATCCGATCATGTGCGGTTCGGCTTTAAAGAATAAAGGCGTACAGATGTTGTTGGACGCGGTTGTTGATTATTTGCCGTCGCCTTTGGATATTCCGCCGGTTGAAGGTCATGCAATTGATGATGAGGAAAAGATTATTACCCGCAAAGCGAGTGATGAAGAACCGTTTGCGGCATTGGCGTTTAAAGTGATGACCGACCCTTATGTTGGCAAGTTGATTTTTTTTAGAGTCTATTCGGGTACTTTGGAATCCGGTTCTTATGTTTACAATTCAACGAGCGGCAAAAAAGAACGCGTGGGCCGGATTGTGCGCATGCATTCCAACAGCCGCGAAGAAGTGGATCAGGTTTACGCGGGTGATATTGCGGCGGCCGTGGGTTTAAAGGATACGTTTACAGGTCACACTCTCTGCGATGAGGATAATCAGTTATTGTTGGAAACTATTGTTATTCCCGAACCCGTTATCGATATCGCGATTGAGCCTAAAACAAAAGCCGACCAGGAAAAGATGGCTTTGGCTTTGCAGAAAATTGCTGAAGAAGATCCGTCGTTTAAAGTGCGTACGGATGAAGAAACTTTGCAGACCATTGTTTCGGGTATGGGTGAGCTTCATTTGGAGATTATCGTGGATAGAATGAAGCGCGAGTTTAATGTGGAGGCCAATGTCGGCAAACCGCAAGTTGCTTATAAAGAAGCCATTAAAGGTACGGCTGAAGGTGAGGGTAAGTTTGTGCGCCAATCGGGCGGTCGCGGGCAATACGGCCATTGCTGGTTGCGCATTGAACCGCAGGAACGTGGAGTCGGCTATGAGTTTGTCAGTGAAATCGTTGGCGGTGTTATCCCGCGTGAGTATATTCAGCCGATCAATAAGGGTATTCAGGAAGCGGCCGCTCGCGGTGTTGCGGCCGGTTATCCGATCTTGGACTTTAAGGCCACGGTTTATGACGGCAGTTATCACGAAGTTGACTCGTCCGAGGCGGCGTTTAAAGTTGCGGCTTCCATGGCATTTAAAGCGGCTTGTGAAAAAGCGGGTGTTAGTATTTTAGAACCCATGGAAAAGGTAGAGGTTGTGGTGCCGGAAGAATATATGGGGGATGTTATGGGCGACTTGAATTCCAAACGCGGACAGATTCAATCCATGGAAGACAGGTTTGACATGAAGGTTATAAGCGCGCTCGTGCCCTTGGCTGAAATGTTTGGCTATGCAACCAACCTACGTTCCATGACGCAAGGCCGCGGAGTTTATTCTATGGAGTTCGACCACTACGCGCCGGTGCCGGCCTCCGTGCAGAAAGAATTGGTTGAGGGAAAAGGAAAGTAAAATTCGAATTTCGAATTTCGAACAACGAACTTCGATTTATAAGGAAGGGCCTTGGGAAACTGAGGCTCTTTTTGACCTTGATTTTCAGGATTAACAGGATTGGCTTGATTTATATTCATGAAAAATTTTTCATTTTATAAAATCGGTTTGGAATTATTATAATCAAGTGAATCAGGGTTCAAGACAATAAAAAAAGAACCCCGAGAGGGGTTAGAGGTTAATTATCGAATCGTTTTGGATAACTTGCCATCCTTGTAAAAAATTGTGATTACAATGACTCGGCCATTTTGCGATTGTACAACATTGGTAATCTCGAGGTATGTCGTGCTTTCTTGAGATTGTATCTCTTCGAGCCATGTATTGATTTTTGACTCCATTAACTCGTCTAGACGGGTTCCTTCGGGAGTGCTGTTCAGGTCATCGGTGCCTACGGCAAAGACTTTGCAAGCTTGGGGCATGGAATTGTCTCCTATGGTTTGATGGAACGATGTTTGAATCTAGCAAAAAAATTGGATATTGTCAATCCTCTTGAAGTATTTGTTACGGCGTGGTGAACTATGGGCATTATGTCATGGAAAAAGATTTTTAGGACCGCGCGTAAAGTTAATGCGCCGGTAATAATCGCCGATGAAGACGGCGAAAAGGCTCAGGTGGTTATCTCGCTTGATAAGTATGAGAGTCTTATGCGGGATGCTTATGAATTTGGGGATGATTTTGAGGATTTTGAGATAGACGGAGTTTCGGAGTTTGATTTGGATGAAGATGAAATACCGGAATTGATGGATTTCGATGAGCGAGATAACGAGGATATTGCGGAGATTGAGTTTGATGATATGCCGGAGAGCGGGGAGGATGATATTAACGAGGCGGAGTTATACCATCAGTACCGCAAGCGCCGTGATGAGGGTTATACTAGCGGTGAAATTATGAATCAGCTGGAGAATGAAGGGTATTTGGGAAGTAATTCCAAGACGCTTCCGCCGGAGGAGGATGCGCTCTCCGCGTTTGAAATTGATGAAAAATTGGAAAAAGCCAATAAAGAGGCTATGGATATGTCTTGGGGTGGAGAGGTGGAACAGTTTGAGGCGCCCGGTGGGAAAGCGGGGGTTTCACAGGAAAAAGTATCTCAACCAAGCGAAGAATTGGATACGGAAGACAGGTTTTATTTTGAACCGATTGAGGATGAGGATGGGAAAGTATAATCTCTTGCGTAATTTTGGGGGAAGTGTTATAGTCTTTCCGCTTATTTAAGAGCTTTTGAGCCGGGATATTGGTCCTTGCGCTTGAAAGCGTAAGTTTAATAATTTTTTAATCGCGTTTACCCAAAATTGGGAGCTCGGCTTAAGCCCGGGAAGAACGCATCTCTATATATAGAAATTGTATGGCGGACACATTTGAACGCAATAAGCCACACGTTAACGTGGGTACAATCGGTCACGTTGACCACGGCAAGACCACGCTGACGGCTGCTATCCTAAAGGTGCTAGCTGCCCAAGGCCTTACAGCCGATGAAAAGCGCGTGGACGCATTGGATAAAGCTCCGGAATCAAAAAATCGCGGTATTACCATTGCCACCGCACACGTTGAGTATGAGACGGAAAATCGCCACTATGCTCACGTTGATTGCCCCGGACACGCTGACTACATTAAAAACATGATCACCGGCGCCGCGCAGATGGATGGTGCCATCTTGGTGGTTGCCGCAACAGACGGCCCCATGCCTCAGACTCGCGAGCACATTCTATTGGCTCGCCAGGTGGGTGTGCCGGCAATTTGCGTATTTTTAAATAAAACCGACATGGTTGATGACGCGGAACTTGTTGACCTTGTTGAAGAAGAGGTTCGCGAATTGCTCAAGAAATACGAATTTGACGGTGATAACGCTCCCGTTATCCGCGGTTCGGCTTTGAAGGCTTTGGAAAATCCGACGGACGCAGAGGCTAATAAACCCATCATGGACTTGATGAAAGCTTTGGATGAGTTTATTCCGGAGCCTGTACGTGAAGTTGATAAAGATTTCTTGATGCCGATTGAAGATGTGTTTTCCATTGAGGGACGCGGTACTGTTGTTACCGGTCGTATTGAGCGCGGAATGATTAAAGTTAACGAAGAAGTTGAGATGGTCGGTTTGGGAGAAACTCGTAAAACCGTTGTAACCGGCGTTGAAATGTTTAATAAATCATTGCAAGAAGGACGCGCGGGTGATAATGCGGGCTTGCTCTTGCGCGGTATCCGCAAGGAAGAGGTGGAGCGCGGTATGGTTTTGGCCAAACCGGGTTCGATTACTCCTCATACGGAATTCGAAGCGCAGATTTACGCTTTAACCAAAGAAGAAGGCGGACGCCACAAGCCGTTTGTATCAGGTTATAAACCGCAGTTTTATATCCGCACTACTGATGTAACCGGTGAAGTAACTTTGGCCGAGGGCGTGGCCATGGTTCAGCCCGGCGATGAGGTTAAAATTACTGTAAAATTGATTTCACCTGTTGCCATGGAAGACCAGATGCGTTTTGCCATCCGTGAAGGCGGTCGCACTGTGGGAGCCGGAGTCGTTACTAAAATCATCAAATAATTAAAATTTTGAAATGTCCGCTTCGACAGCCGCTTGATCCCAAATCGGATCAGGCGGCCAGGTCGGAGGGACGGGAACAATCATGGCACAAGCTGCAACTTCGAATAAAGCCGCTAAAGAAGTGGGAACGCGAATTCGCATCAAGATTCGCGCTTATGACCACAAGATCATTGATCAGGCGACTCAAACCATAATCGATACCGCGATTCGTACCGGAGCGCAGGTGATTGGCCCCGTCCCTTTGCCGACTGAAAAACGCAAGTGGACCGTTAACCGTTCAACCTTTGTACATAAAACATCACGCGAGCAATTTGAGATGCGGATTCACAAGAGAATTGTTGATATCGTTGAGGCGAGTGCCAAGACGATTGACGCTTTAACCTCGTTGAATCTTCCTTCGGGCGTTGATGTGGAGATTAAAATGTCATAATAAAAGTACAATACATAACGTACAAAGTACAAAGGACAGCTAAAATAAAAATTTTTGTACCTCCGGTGAAACATTCCCAAGGAGAAAGTTGTCTTCCATTGTAGCTACCAGCTTCTAGCCTCTAGCTTCTAGCTTGTAGACGGTGGATAGGGCACGTGAGCGATACGTGTTTGACGGGCATAACCTCCCTGAAGCGAGTCACTCGGCGGAGTAACCGATAATAATCTATGATTATTGGACTAAATATTTATCAAATATCATCCAAGAAACGAATATAATCAAACTTTGTTTGTGAGTATCTGTGAAAATTCGGGAAAGATTTGATGATATTAAAGTGTCGAACCTCATCCCAGGGGTTAATGTCACGAAAAGTGTAAAGTCATAGAAAGATATTGGCAGTAAATAATCCTCTGTAAAAAAGAAGAAATCGCTCAGAGGTCAGGAACAATCAACTATCGAACTTCGATTGACGAATAGCGAATATCGAAGCGAATCCCGGAAGATATTGTAAATGATGGTTATTTGTTTCTGGCTTTTGTGTTTATCAAGCACCATTTCAAGTCAGTGAGTTTAACCGATTTATTGACCAATGTAATGGCCGGAACGTCAAATTAAGACGAAATATGAAATTTATTCTCGCTAAAAAATTGCAGATGTCACAAATTTACGCGGATGACGGACGTGTTGTGCCGGTTACGCTTGTGCAAGCGGGTCCGTGCGTTGTGACGCAGGTTAAGGGGCAAGATAATGACGGTTATAATGCCGTTCAATTGGGATTTTTAAATGCCAAGCGTTTAAATCAACCCATTGGCGGGCACCTTAAAGATCTTCCCAAGCTTAGAATTTTACAAGAATTCAGGGTTGATGATGCGGGCGAATTAAAGCGCGGTGACGTGATTGAGGCTCAAAAGTTTGAAGCCGGAGATACCGTGCATGTAACCGGTGTTTCAAAAGGCAGAGGTTTTCAGGGTGTTGTGAAACGCCATGGTTTTAAAGGATCGCCGGCATCACACGGCCATAAAGACCAGTTGCGCATGCCCGGTTCGATTGGCGACACGGGGGCGCAAAAAGTTTTTAAAGGTCAAAAAATGCCCGGGCGCATGGGTGATGAGCAGGTAACCGTTAAAAATTTACAAGTCGTGGATGTTAGAGACGGCGGAGTTTTGGCAATCAAAGGTGCCGTGCCGGGGGCGCGTAATTCCATATTAAAGATTAAGACCGTGTAATATGCCGCAAGTAAACGTTTACAATGTTAAAGGCGAAAAAGTAGGGCAGGCGGAACTTTCCGACGCGCATTTTGGAGTTGAGCCGAAATTGAATTTGGTGCATGAAGTGGTTGTGGCGCAAGAGGCCAATGCCAGAAACACCGTAGCCAATACAAAGATTCGCGGTGAAGTTTCCGGCGGAGGCAAGAAGCCGTGGAGGCAAAAAGGCACGGGACGCGCCCGCCACGGATCGATCAGATCGCCGCTTTGGAAAGGTGGAGGAGTTACATTCGGGCCAAGGGCGAACAGAAATTTTTCCGTCAAAATCAATCGTAAAACCAAGCAGAAAGCACTGTTTATGTTGCTTTCGGACCGTGTAAATCATGAACAGTTATTGGTTCTCGATACTTTGCCCGTTGAGGTGGTTAAAACGACGGAAGCGGCAAAGTGGATAAAACAGTTGCCGGTGGGACGCAGGGTGATCATTGTTACCGCCAAATCCAATCCGGAATTGGTAAGGATGACCAGGAATATTCCCAACGTGCGCGTAACCACGGTTAACGCTTTGCATGTGGCGGAATTGGTAAATTATCAAACGATTTTGTTTGAAAAAGACGCGATAGACGCATTTGAACAATTATATAAATAATATGGGATTGTTTTCGAGAAAAAAGTCTGACGATAAAAAGGCAGACCAAACAAAGCAGGCAAAACAAGCGGCTCCGAAAGAGGCGGAAGTTCAGGATGAGATTTTAACGCCCGAATCACAGGCCAAGCAGCCGGCCAAGAAAGCCAAGCAAGCCACGCCCACCAAAGCGGTTAAAGGCCAGGCCGGAGAATCGTATAGATTGTTGTTGTCGCCAAAGGTGAGTGAGAAAGTGGCGGATTTGGCGCAAAAAAATGTTTATGTTTTCAATGTTCCAGTTACGGCTGAAAAAGTGGCAATTGCCAATGCCGTGGAAAAGCTTTACGGCGTAAAGGTTGTTGCGGTGCGTACAGCCAGAGGGCGGGGCAAGCCGGTTTACCGCGGTTATAAAAAAGGACGCAGAAATCAATGGAAGAAAGCGTTTGTTCAGGTTAAAAAAGGACAAACTATAGATCTCTACGAAGGAGTATAAATATATGCCGATTAAGAAGTATAAACCAACTACCAATGCGAGGCGCAGATCATCCGTGCAGACTTTTGATGATGTTACATCCAAGAAGCCGGAGAAGTCTTTGACGCGCCCCAGAAAAGAAAGAGCGGGACGCACTTTGGGTTCGATTACGGTGCGCCATCGCGGGGGCGGTCATAAGAAACAATATCGTGTTATTGATTACCTCAGAGAAAAATTGGATGTGCCGGCAAAAGTTAAAACCATTGAATACGATCCTAACCGAGGCGCCAGAATCGCTCTTGTGGCTTATGCCGACGGCGAGAAACGTTATATTATCGCACCGGATAAGCTAAAGGCGGGTGACAGTATTATTACAACCAAAACAGCGGATGTGGAGATGCAGACAGGCAACAGATTGCCTTTGGAAAGATTGCCATTGGGTGCTTTTGTACATGCCGTTGAACTGGTGCCCGGCAATGGAGCCAAGCTCGCGCGCGGCGCGGGAGTTGCCATGCAATTGATGGCGGTTGAGGGCAAATACGCGACTTTGAAAATGCCGTCGGGTGAAATCAGGAACATCAATAAAAAATGCATGGCAACAATCGGAGCCGTATCCAATCCGGATTGGCGCTTGATTCGTTGGGGCAAGGCCGGTCGGACAAGACATCGCGGCATTAAGCCCACCGTACGCGGTAAAGTGATGAATCCGGTGGACCACCCGCACGGCGGCGGTGAAGGCTCGAGCCCTATCGGCATGAAGCATCCGAAGACTCCGTGGGGCAAACCGGCATTGGGTGTAAAGACACGCCGTAAGAATAAGCAGTCGGACAGCCTGATTTTGCAAAGGCGCCGCAATAAACGCAAGAAATAATTATGTCTAGAAGTCTTAAAAAGGGATCGTTTACCGATCCGAAATTGCTTGCCAAGGTGGCCAAGTTGAATGCGGGAGATAAAACCGTGATAAAAACTTGGTCCAGGGCCTCAACGATCACCCCGGAGATGGTTGGATTTACGTTTGGGGTTCATAATGGCAAACTCCATATTCCGGTTTACGTGCAGGAAAATATGGTGGGCCATAAGCTGGGAGAATTTGCGCCCACGCGCAAGTTCCAAAGCCATGGGGGCAAGATGCAAAAATCTATGGCGCAAGGCCAAAAATAACTTTGAAATACTATGGAAGTAAGTGCTAAATTAAACCGTTTGCGCATGGGGCCGAGAAAGGTACGCTTGGTGGCCGGGCTCATCCGCCGTATGAACGTGAAAGAGGCTGAAACACAGCTGCAGTTTTTGAATAAAGCGGCGGCCAGGCCCATGCTGAAGCTATTGCAAAGCGCGATCGCCAATGCCAAAAACAACCACAATTTGGATGAAAACAAGCTATGGATTTCGCATTTAACGGTTGACGAAGGCAAGACATTGAAGCGCTGGCAACCCAGGGCTTTTGGCCGCGCGGGAGCGATTCGTAAGCGCACCAGCCATGTGACGATTAAACTTTCCGATGAAGAGCGTCCGGTTAAGAAGACCAAGAAAGTTTACATTCCCAGAAAAGCCAAAGGCCAAAAACCGGAAGCTAAAACGAATAAGGCGCAAAATCAAAAATCGGAAGTGAAAGACGAGGCAAAGGATAACGCAAGTAAAGAGCAATCATCTAAATAAATACTATGGGACACAAAGTTCATCCAAAAGCATATCGCATCGGAACGACCACAACGTGGCCGTCGAAGTGGTTCGCGCGCAGGCAATCGTATAAAACGCAGATTGAGCAAGACCATAAAATCCGCGCGTTTTTCAGAAAGCGGTTGCGCGACGCGGGTTTGTCGAATATTTTAATTGAAAGATCAAGAGGCACTTTGACGATTACACTGACTACGGCAAAACCGGGTGTTGTTATCGGCCATTCGGGTTCCGGAATTGAAGATTTGAAAAAGAAGTTCATGAAAGAGTTTTATCCGGGCAAAAAGGTGCAATTGCAATTAAACGTGCAGGAAGTCCCCAAGGCGGGGTTGGAAGCGGCGGTAGTTTGCGGGCAAGTCATTTCCGACTTGGAACGAAGGATGCCCTTTCGCCGAGTGTTGAAACAAACCATTGAAAGAACCAAAAAAGCCGGAGCATTGGGAGTAAAAATATCGGTATCGGGCAGGTTGAACGGAGCGGAAATCGCCAGACGCGAATGGTTGAGTTGGGGCAAGATCCCTTTGTCCAATTTGCGCGCGGATATCGATTATTATCAGGATTTTGCCAGGACGCAGATGGGTGCTATCGGCGTAAAGGTCTGGAT
>WJLP01000055.1 GCA_014728435.1 Candidatus Uhrbacteria bacterium | reverse complement strand
GCGTATGAGTGCCGTAAATAATATCGGCACGACCGTCAACGTAATGAGCCAAGGCGTTTTTTTCGCTTGTGGTTTCGGCGTGAATATCCACGATAGTGATTTGGTTGGATGAATCAGATATTTGTTCAGCCCAAAAACGGTCGAAAGAAAGAAATACGGACGAGGCTTCCTGGGGCATGAAGAGTTGACCTTGGAGGTTGAGGATACTGACTTGCATTTGTTTAATTTTTAGATGTGTCCAGCCGATTCCGGGCAAGGCAGGGTCTACGTTTGCGGGGCGGATGAGTCGCTCGGACCAGTCGGGGTCGTCGAGTAAGGGCAGGCCTTTTTGGTTTTCAAATACATGATGACCGGACGTAAAAAAATCAACCCCGGCTTCCGAGATGTCTTTGAGGGATTTTTCGGTTATGCCCCGGCCATGGGCGAGGTTTTCAACGTTGGCAATGGTAAGATCGGGTTTGTAGCGCGATTTTAAGTCAGGGAGTTTGGCGGTTAAGGCTTTGCGTGCGATTTTGCCGACAACATCTCCGAAGATCAGAATATTCAATTTTGACATACGATTCTTGAAAGGACCCGTGACAGGATCCGCTCAAGGATTGGCACAAGTAAGAGAATGACAAAGAGAAACTTGTGCGATAGTGAGTTTAATGAAAGTGCGGATTAGCGATTGTGTTTTTCTGATTCTTTAGCTTCAAGAGCTTCTTCATAATCGAATATCACACGACCGTCTAATATGTAGTATGGCCTTGGCCGAGTAGGCAAAGGGTTGGTGATTTGAGGTTTGCGTTCCTCTTTTCGGTGTTTTTCCGTTGCTTTTATTAATGTATTTTTTTTCATCTTTAAACCTCCATTTTTTGGTTGTAAAAGTTTTGAAATGTACATTACTCTTTGAAAATATATTAATAAATAAGTACAATTAGGTCAAATACAAAAAATTACCTTTTGGTAATTTTTTGTGCATGAGGCCGAGAGGGGACCCTTCGTCGTTGTAACTATGAAGGGCATTCACCGGGTGGCGAATGAAGCGATCTTCTTGGCTCTCTGCCTGATTTGCCAATATTATCAGCAATTCGGGCAGAGGCGCAAATTCGAGGTGGATTTACGGCAATTGATTAAAAGAACGTAGTAAGAATGAGACGGAGGAGGGAGATGGCACCAAAAAATAGTATCAGTGATAGCCAAATTCCGAAAAGTCTCATTACCAAGCGAGATGCATAAGCGAAACGAATTTGGAGGTTTTCCATCGTGAAGCTCCTTTGTGAAATTTTTGGTTACTTGGTGGAGACGCCGAGAATCGAACTCGGGTCCGGAAAGCCTTTGGGGAAGCGCTACGTGCGTAGTCTTGATTGCAGGTCAAGACACCTGTGCCGGGATTTTATGCTCCCAGCCGGCAGATTGTGATTTGTCTCGCTTTACCGGTAACCACAACACTCCGGTTAGCAAAGCCTCAATGGGTTGACGCCGTAATCACATGCTTGAGACGCACATGCTTTAGACGGCCGAGCCAATTGCCCGGCGAAACCGTTTAAGCAGTCGCGGTTCTCGGTTGCCTGTTTTTGCGTGGACAAGCTCCACGGCACGCTCCTCTTACCTCAGAAATCTCCCCGTCGAAACCAATCGTCCCCCCGCATTAAACAAACAATAAATTGATAAACATCATACTTCAAATATTGTATTTGTTTATACTAATTTGAAGTTTTTTCTTTAGTGTTTGAAGTTTGTTTATTCCGGGGGGATTGCGACAAAGGTGTCGCGAGATGGGTTAGGTTTGGAGGAAATCTAGGCAACGATCGAACATTGCTTCGAGCTCTTGGCGGGTCACTTCACTTTCGGAGTACATGCCGCGGCCGATATACTTGTACCAATAAATAGAGATATCGCCGCAGCGGAAGTTGGGCAATTCAAGGCGGCAGTCGGGCGAATGGTGATGTCCTTCTGCTTCAAGCCAATCGCAGTACCGGTTATACACATGGCAATCGCAGTACATAAGCATTTCACTTTTGACGATATAACGACGCATTTGCTTGTAACGGCAATGGGCCGCGTGCGGGTGTGTGCGCCGAAAGCGGGTTTCGTGGCGGCGGAAATCGCAAGTGCAATCACCCCACCAGTAAGGGTGGATTTCAAATACTTCATTTTCAAAATCGAAAGCATATCTCGAAGCTTCCTCGGGATCGATGAGCTTGAGAAGCTTCATAATCATTTCAGCGCAGAAATCCTCATACTCCCAAATATCGCCGGGTCCGAAAATACCGAGATTCGCCTGGACGATTTGCGGTGTTTGTCGAATCGTATACATTTTCCTACTCCTTGTTTGAAAGAACTTGCTTCCCCGTAATAAACAAACAATTAATTGATAATCTTCATACTTCAAATATTGTATTTGTTTATACTAATTTGAAGTTTATATTTAGTATTTGAAGTTTGTTTATTCCGGGGAGGCCGCGACAAAAGTGTCGTGAGTTTAAGCGGCCGGGGGGAGTTCGGGGTCATCGCGCAACTCTTTTCGCGCGATCGATTGAAATTCGATCACTTGACCCGGCTCTTGTTTTAGATTAGTTGAATTAGCCGAGCGCGCGATCGAAGTAAATTCGATTACAGGAGCACGCCCGTTATCGTTGGCCTCGTTGGCCATTGATTCCAAGTGTTTCATATTGTTCCTTTCGTTGGCGCCGTTTTGACGCCGAGTTATAAATTGGTTGATGCAAGCAAAAGGCTACAGGGCGGAAGGGGATGGTACCCGATAGTCCGACTTGCTTGCATTTTTCCGCCGTAAGTCACATGTCAATCTTTTATGAGATAAAAGTTATTTTTTTGGCATGTGAGTTATGGCGGGAAGGAAAAAATATTTTCCAACCATGTTGTTAAACGACATCTCTTTCGGTGAACATGTGTTTTCCTTTATTGGGGCCAAAGACCATATCATGGTAATCAATACCTCTGACAAGGTCGTGACATTTTTGTTTGGTACGGCGACGATTGATTCTATGTACTCGAGTTGAAGATTCACGCGTACCAAATCCAACCTCGTATTTATGATTAACGTTCCGCGCCCTCTTTGTTACAGTCGGCCTTTCCGAGATTGTATGGACCGGCGACGAGTGATTTGGTTTTTCGTGCATATTATTTTAATTATTGTTTTAGGTTTCCGGTATGCGGGTCTACTCTTTTTGCAAGCGGTACAAATAATGGATCGTCTATATCCGGATTTTCGTGATCATGACAAAAATGTACTGTGCCGTTGGATTGCTTTTGGTTGAGTTCCACGTAATCGATTAATCGCCATTCCGCTTCACCGGATCCATATTGATAATCGCGTAGATTATTTACTGATTTTGATATTAAGAGCATAATTTTTTTTGTTTTGGATGCAGAATCATTTGCACCGTTTACGGTTATTTCTGCAATAAAAGCACGGTTTTCTAGCGTTACATTTTGTACGCGATCGGGGTTGTGTTCCATTTTTGTATTTCGGGAACGGAGTTGTGTGATTTCGCTAATGTTTTTTATCTCTTCGATAAATAGCGGGAAGTCTTCATGGTTTGTGTCTTTCCATTGTTTAGGTTTTTCGTACATATTATTTTGGATCAGCGATTAAGATACCGTTTTCCAGACGAATTTCGTCAGTGTGGAATCTGTTAAAAATATATGAGTGTACATGAACATATTGTTCAGTTTCGATGTATGGCTCGTTGGTATCGGTGTTTACCTCGGTAATTACAGTGTCATGCCAAATTTCGGATAATTCGATTCCTCCGTAGTCAGCATCGGCGGCTGAGCCTGTTTCATATACTTTGCCGGCAGGTTGCTTGATTTTGATAGGCATACCCGGCTTTAATTTGTTCAGGTCTATTGTTTCTTTGATTTCAATGGATGAGAATAGTTTTTCGTTCATATGTTTGTTTAGGCGGCAGTGAGTTCGATTTGACGCGCGCGCTCGTGAGCGGCTTCCAGTTGGATTAGCGTGCGGCTTAAGTCGTCCAAACCGCCGGCTGTTAGAGCTTTGCCGATATTAAATAATTTTTTAAGCTTTTTTTGTTGCGTAAACAGTTCTTTTGATTCCAGTGTTTCGCGGCCCATTATGTGGGCGTTTAATTTTTTAGCTTGTTCGCAAGCGATTTCAATGCAGTGCTCTTGTATTTGTTTCAATTGTTCACGCGGAATTTGCTCTACATAATCTTTGATGATTTTTGGATCGTGCGCGCCCATTTTACCGATGGCGGCAAGATTGCCCAGAGCCGTATCTTCTTGCAATTCGTCTAAGGCTTCGGCTGTAATATCGAACCAATTTGGCAGATGCTCGGGGATTTCTACCGGAGGTAACTCGATACTGATTGTATCTCCTCTGGGTTGAACATATTCTGCGCCTGTAGTTTGTTCAATGAATTCTTCTGGTAGTTTGTCTAAATTTGTTTCTGGCTCTTCAGCGGGCAACCACTCGGGGTGCTGATCTATTTGTGCAGCTTTTGGAGCGAATATTTTTTCAAACATACAATTTTATTATTTTTTATTTGTTATTTAATATTTAATTTGTTTCTCTTATAAAGCTCATCATTTCTCCTCGGATGACGAACTTTACAAGAGAGCGGATTTTGCAATCCGTATCTTGTTGCACCGTAAATAAAATGGATTTTCATCCAAGTTCCGGCCTGGCGTGTTCGTTTCTCTTTGGCTCGCTAAAAGCGGGCGCTTGAATTTGTGAGAAATTAGTAACGGGAAGGCTAGATATAATTCAATTAAGAATTACGAATTACCAATTACGAATGTAGGTTGGTTCCTCCGGACAAGCATGCCGGAAGAATTTGTACATCGTACGTCGTACATCGTACAAAATTGATGCAAATTAATGATGTTTGGTTGTAAGGTTTGTGTGGTTTTTGTTTTTGGTCTTACTAAAATCGAGCCGGCGCTCGATTCGCTTGCTTCGACAGACGTTTGTCTATCGAATAGTTGACCCTAGCATAGCCAGAAAATTTTGTCAAGGGTAGCTGGACAAAAGCATTAATTTACCACTCTGAATTTGTTTCAGTGACTGACTTTACTCTCTTTTTAGCGAAAAATAGGTAAAAATGGTTTTTGTTAAGCGGTTGACAATGTTTCATTTTGCAGACACCTTCTGGTTTATGAGATTTTAGTTTTGTCATATTACTCTTGACAAAATGGCTAAAATATGGTATTGTTTCTCGTTCTCTGGAATGTGTCGGAGGGCCTGAACCGAGCAGAAACTCGGTATTTTGCACGTTTCCGCGAACCCTTCATCGCGGGATCATTTATAAAAAGGAGAAGGGAATATGGGAGAAGAAAACGGTTTGAGTATGGATTTTGTGAAGTATGTGATAGTCAGATTGCTGAAATCTTTCGAGAGCTACTTCTGGTGCTTGAGATATGATTTTTGCAATCTCTTCAAGATTCCGCATGCTGGCACTGGTAAGGAGTGTGCAAAAAAACGATTCCTCTCAATGGATGCCCAGATGCTCGTGATCGTCGGGTCGTTCGCAGGGATGATCTTTTCGGCAGGAGGACACAGTCCATTTGCTATCGCCGTTTTTGCGGTTGTTGGCTTCTCGAGCGTATTGGATTTTACGTTTTTGAGAATGAGGCTCGAACGAAATGAAGAAGCCGACAGATGCAACGACAACAACAGTTCCGGAGGAAACGGCGACGACGACAGCAACGGAACCGGCAATGATGGCGACAACAATAACGGCAACCAGGAGTGGAGTTGTAACGGAAGTCAAAGCGATCTCGAAGCCGGTAGGTTGATCATCGACCGCGCCGGCACCGGCCTCATCACTCGCATGGCGAGCGATGCACGCGAGTTCGTGAGCGAACTTGCTGGCAAAGCAAACGAATCCGCCGACGCGCTCTCAAATGCGCTGTTCGGCGGGTGTGAAAAAAGCCACCTCGAGTATGCTGTGGCGCTGCAAATGGGCGGCGGATTCAGCAAATTTAGAGGAGGTTTTAGCAAGGGCGGCGGATTCAGCTGAATCTAACCGCGCTTGCTCTCTGTGGGCTGCGACAATTTGTGTCGTAGCCCGTTTTTTATTTCTTATTATCCCAGGCTAGTTCAAATAGTGAACGTAGAGTTTGTGCTATTTCTTGACTTTCAATAATTACACCAATCATTTTACCTTTTAGTCCGGATAAAGCAACTTTATTTCCATAAATTAAAACATCACCTGTAAAGTCGACTTGATTGTTGGGAATTTGTTTGATGGTTTTTCCGGGTCTGTCTGAAACGACTTTGTCTTTTGATAAAACCAATACTCTTGATTTGGCATTCATGTGCTCTAGTTTTCTTTTAAGTTCTTGCTGCATGTTTTCGTCCATGGATAGTTCTGAAATGGCATCATCATTTGCTATCTCTTCGATTGTTTTTGGACGTGATTTGATAATATCTTCTCTTAATGCAATAAAACCTTCCGGACCTTCGAACATCTTTACGATGGGTTTATCACCTTGTTGGATAAGAGATAAATCTTTGGAAATATCTTTTATCTCTCGTACAGTGGCTTCCATTTTTTTAAGTTTCGCCTCAGCAAACGATCTTAATCTTTCAGGAGATTCTGCCGTGTAAAGTGTTTTTTTACCTTTTTCGACCGAACTCATTAGGCCGAGTTCTATTAAAGATTCGATGGCTGTGTAAATAGCTTGGCGGGAGAGGCCGATTTTTTTGTTGATTTCTAAAACAGTACTTGGCCCAAGCTCGAGCGCGGCCAAATAAGTTTTGACTTCGCTTTCTAAAAGTCCTAAGGATTTTAAGATGGGGATTATGTTTCGCATACTTGCAATATCGTACCACGTACATCGTACATCGTACAACGTCAGTAATCCTAGAATTGATGGCAGAGCGTATGTAGCAAAAGGTTAAACAAAAATCTAGATTATTCTAGATTAATGTTATGTGTTATGAGTTGTGAGTTTTGTGATTACCTTGCGTATTCGGTGATTCTGGTTTCGCGTATAAGGGTTACTTTGACTTCGCCCGGGTATTTGAGTTCGGCTTCGATTTGTTTGGCGATGTCGCGCGCCAGGTTGGTGGCGTTAAAGTCGTCGATGGACATCGGGTTTACGAAGACGCGGACTTCGCGACCGGCTTGGATGGCGTACACTTTTTCCACGCCTTCAAAACCGCCGGCAACCTTTTCCAATTCTTCGAGGCGTTTTACGTATTGCTCTAAAGTATCTTTGCGGGCTCCGGGACGCGCACCGCTGATTGCGTCCGCGGCTTTGACGATGATTGCTTCCAGAGTCTTGGGCTTGTCTTCGTGATGGCCGATGGATTGGTACCAGATCTCCTCGGGGAAACCGAATTTTTTTAGGATCTGCACGCCCAATTCGGGATGGCCGCCTTGCAAGTCGTGGTCTACGGCTTTACCTATGTCGTGAAACAGTCCGCCTTTTTTACAGACTGACACATCGGCGCCAAGTTCTTCGGCGAGCGTGCTGGCTATAAGGGCGACTTCGATGGAGTGCTGGAGGATGTTTTGGCCGTATGAGGTGCGGTATTTTAAGCGGCCCAAAATTTGCACCAGTTTGGGGTCGATGCCGGCCATGGATATGCCGAGTTCGAATAGGGCGTCTTCACCGGCTTTTTTTATATCCAGTTGGAGTTCTTTTTTAGCTTCGTCGATGGATTCTTCGATGCGGCCCGGGTGGATGCGGCCGTCGGCTATGAGTTTTGTGAGGGCGCGGCTGGCCACTTGGCGGCGGATGGGGGAGAAGCCGGAGATGGTGATCATGTTAGGCGTGTCATCGATGATGAGCTCACATCCTGTGAGTTGCTCGATGGCTTTGATATTTCTACCTTCACGGCCGATAACGCGGCCTTTCATCTCATCATTGGGAAGCTCAACATTGGTTGTGGTGGTTTCGGTAACATGCGTGGCGGCGATGCGCTGTATGGTTACACCCAAAATGTTGCGCGCTTTACGTTCGAGTTCATCGCTTTCCACTTGTTCGAGTTTGCGCACGCGGTTCATGAGCGTGTCTTCGTGTTGTTCTTGCACAAGTGAGAGCATGCGATCCACGGCTTGGTCTTGAGTAAGGCCGGCAACTTCTTCGAGTTTGCGGCTTTCCTCAAGCTTCATGGCTTCGATTTCAGCTTCTTGTTTGGAGAGTTTTTCGGCTTTGGAATCAATAGCCTTTTTCAGGTCATCGATTTCCAACATTTTTTTGGAAAAAGAGTTTTCCCGTTCGTTTAGTTCTTTCTGTTGTTTTTTCAAATCTTCCAGGGCTTTCTTTTCTTCTTTGCGCGCGTCTTCGAGAATTTTAATGGCCTTATCTTTGGCACGGACCATGACATCGGATTCCTTGCCCTCAGCCTCTTTAATAATTTTTTGGGCTTTTTCCTTGGCCTCTTGGATGGAGAGTTTGGCTGATTTGGCTTTTTGGGTATAGATGATTGCCGCTATACCCGCACCGATTCCCAATCCGGCCAGTAATGCAATAATTGCGTACATAAATTTTTATACGCTCGGTGCAACGTTCGTTTGTACAAAATCTTGAACTAAATATTACCAAATATTAATCAAATTCATCCAATTTTTTTTATTCAACTATAATATTTGTACTTGGTTAATATTTGCCTGTGCCCCGGTAGGGGTATATCTTGGTTAGATTTGGGAAGTATTTCCCACTTGCTCACAAGGATTCTGGGGTCAGCCGTTGTTACAAAAGTTCTTATAGAGATTGACATCACGAACAGTCGCATCCGAGTCGGTTAATAACATTAATTTCTGCATATATAATGTAGCAGGAATCGTGGGCTTTAGCAAGGCTACTGTCTGAACCTTGATTGAGCTTGATTTTCGCTCAAATCGCGTTGAACGCGACAAAATTACCATAATTTCTGATTGTATGAATAATACATTCCTTAAGTAATCAGGTTTAATTGGGTTGGTAATCTGTTTGCAAATCAAGGTTCAGACAGTAAAAAGACCTCCAGAGTTAGGAGGATTTTTGAGTTCGTTTCCAGATGCGTTCGATAACGGTGATGAGAAGATAGGTTAATACACCGGAAAGGATTGTTGAACAAAAGATTCCGATTACGAAATAGGTACTATCTGTTCCTAGCGGTTTGTAGAAGGAAAAGAGTGCGCAACCAATTAAGGTGCTTATTTGCGCAATGAAATATTTTGCTTTTGACCAATTGTCCATCTGCTTGATAGCGTTCGTTTCCGCTTGGCTGTCGTATACGTGAGGGTCCATGGCATTCTCCAAGGTTTTGTATTAATAATGCTTATGTTTTGTAGGATTGTCAATAAAAAGACCTCCTGAAACTAGGAGGGTTAAGGTTTGGCTTGAGCTTGAGCGAGCAGGGCTTTTTTTTGAGCGTCTTCAGCTTCTTTTTCCGCTTCGAGTAGAGCCACGGCTTTAGCGAGTTGCTCGCGCGTGAGTGGGTGGTCTGCTTCGAGTAATGCACGGACCTGCACAGCGTTTTGAGGTGGTGTTAGTGAGGCGATGCGGTACTTGGCTTCAGGGAATTGTTTTTTGACAGCTTCCATTTTGCTATCGCGATCTTTGCCTTTTTCTTTTGCTAAGCGGGAGAAGTAGATGGGGCGGAGGAAATCGCGGTGAACATTCTTGAACGACCAGATGAGAAGAATGATGAAGAAAGCGCAGAATGCGGAAATTATCCCTGAGCAAACTTTTGAAGTAGGATTATCTAAGTTAAGGAATGCAGCGACGCTGATTGGTAGGATGACAAGGATCATGATCGCATAGACAGGAAGCAATTTGAGATCGCTTGCGAGCAAGCTTTTGTACGTACCCTTATCACACAGGAGCAGCCATTCACGACCCCAAGTGCGGGGGAGTTTGCGGGCAGGTTTGTTTCTGCGGAAGAAGTTGATGAACCTACTTAAGCAAATATGTATATACTCCATGTTGATGTATACATCATTGTAACCGTGCATAAGAAGCTTCATGTTTTACCTCGCGGTTGAGATGTGAAGGAGCGTGTTTAAAGTTGATATAGCAGGAAAAGAGGAAAGGGTCAAGACCTTTCAATCGCAAATTGCAAATGGCAAATAACAAGAGTGTGCTTGGTTACTCTTGCCATTTGATATTTGTTATTTGATATTAGAGTTCGTTGAGTTCTTTTGCGTCTTTTAATTCGTAGGAGCCGATGCGGGTGCGTTTGAGTTCGGAAAGGTAAGCGCCACAGCCGAGTTTTTGGCCGATGTCGTGGGCTAGTGAGCGGATGTAGGTGCCGGAGGAGCAGGTGACGCGGAATTTTAAAGTTGGGTAGTTGTAATTAGTGATAACAAGTTCGGTGATATCGACTTTTTTGGTTGGGCGCAAATGTTCGACGTCGACTCCCTCGCGAGCGAGTGCGTAGAGTTTTTGGCCGTTTACTTTTTTGGCTGAGTAAGCCGGAGCTTTTTGCTCGATCGTGCCGCGGTATTTTTTGAGGACTTCTTCTATTTGTTGAGAATCTGGAATCTGAGAATCTGGAATATGAGCAGGTAGAATTTCCCCGGTTAGATCGTATGTATCGGAGGTTGCACCCAATGTCGCTGTGGCTTCGTAGGTTTTATCCAGGCCGACGATGTCGTGGAGTTTTTTGGTGGCGCGGCCAACGCCAACTATGAGTAAGCCGGTTGCGAATGGATCCAAAGTACCGCCGTGGCCAACTCGGCGGGTGTTGAATTTTTTTCGTATCACGTTTACTACATCGTGAGAGGTGAAGTCTGTCGGTTTATCGATGAGTAACAGAATGCCTTCTTCGGGGATCATGAATCTATCGTACAACGTCGAGCTCAGCTCGACAACTTACAAAGTACATGGCTATTGAGTTTGATTATATTAGTTTGCATTGACACATGCGTTGGTTTATGACTAAATGCGAGCAGGACGTTTGAGAAAGCGAGGCGGTAATGGAATTGAGTTACCCATCTTTAGAAGGATTGAATTCTCCTTCCAAGTACAGCGGACCTTTGACTGTGCTCTCGTATTTGGACGTGACTCAAAAAGGGTATTTGACCAAGTATCCATGCGGGCACAAGGTCGCGCGATGTATGGTGGTTCGCCCGCCGAAGACTTTGCGTAAAGCGCTTATTAAGCGTAATTTGCTAGGGTCGGTGGGCGTTTTTACGGATGTTGTGGTATTCGATTTGAATTGTATGCAATTTGTCGCGGGGTATAGCGAAAGAAGCTTGTGTCCCATTTGTTTTTTTAGCAAGCTGTTCGCGGAATTGGACCCCACTTGCCCGTTTTGCGGTATGAGGATCAGGCATGGGGCAAGGGTTTGGCTGACGCGCTACAGTTCCTTGAGTTTGGGGCAGAGGCGCAGGGTCAAGTCTTTAAAAGTAAAGCATGATTCCATTGTTTGGGCCATGGTTTGTTGCAATGTCGATATTGAGGCAACTTGTTACAAACGGGGCTATATCTGGGATGGAGAGTCAAGATTGCTTAGTACAGCATAATCCGGTCATATTGATTGGATACTTACAGCCACCTTTTAGGTGGTATTTTTCTTGACTTTTTAGCCAAAAAATACTAAGCTCAAGCACATGAATGTAAGTGATTTGGCGCGTCGACTTAAGGTCACGCCGCAAGAATTATTGGAAAAGCTGCCCAAGCTCGGTTTTGATATTGGCCAAAGAGCAGTGAAGATTGATAATAGGATTGCCGAGCAGATTTTTAAAAAGTGGACCCAGCAGGCCAGGCGCGAAAGACTTCGCGGGCAATTGTTGGAACTTTCGGCCGAGTCGGGCGGCAATGATCAAGACCCGGCGGATAAAAAAGACATTATTTTGCCGGCTGTGGTGGTGGTTCGTGATTTGGCGGGACGCTTGAATTTGCCGGTTACGCGCGTGATTCAAGAATTGATGAAAGCCGGCATTTTGGCGTCGCAGAACGAGAGACTGGATTTTGAGACGGCGGCGATTATCGCGGATGAGTTGGGTTTTAACGCCAAGCTGGAAGATGAAGAAGCCAAGCAGACTAAAGAAGAAGAGGAGGCGCAAGATAAATTGCAAGAAAAGATTGAAAAAGCGGCTGAAGAAAAAATGGCCGAACGGCCGCCCGTGGTTGTTGTGATGGGGCACGTGGATCATGGTAAAACCAAGACTTTAGATGCGATTCGCCGTACGCACGTGGTTGAGGGTGAGGCTGGCGGGATTACACAGCATATCGGTGCTTATCAGGCGATGCGTAAAAATCGGTTGATTACTTTTATTGATACTCCGGGGCATGAGGCGTTTACGGTTATGAGGTCACGCGGGGCTAAGGTGGCGGATATAGCGATTTTGGTTGTGGCCGCTGATGACGGTGTTCAACCGCAAACTCGCGAAGTTATTGATATTATTCGCGCGGCTAAGATTCCTTTTGTTGTGGCTTTGAATAAAATAGATAAACCGGAAGCTGATCCGGACCGTGTGCTGGCGGAACTTGCCGAGGTCGGTGTTACCACAGAAGCTTGGGGCGGCGATGTTCCCGTAGCAAAAATTTCGGCCAAGCAAGGGGAGGGGATTGATGATTTGCTGGAAGTCATTTTGTTGTTGTCTGACATGAATGCGGATCAAATCAAATCAAATCCGGACAGATTGGCGAGTGGAACGATTATTGAGGCGCACGTTGATAAAGGCGAGGGGCCGGTTGCCACGGCTTTGATACAAGTCGGTACATTGCGCCGCAATGATTATTTGGGCGTGAACGGTGAGTTGCTTGGCCGCGTTAGGGCGATGAGAGATTTTAAGGGTGATGCGGTTGATGAGGCGACTCCGGGCACGCCGGTTAAAGTATTGGGTTTTAAAGCAGCACCCTCGGTTGGTGATATTTTTGAAGTGCCCGAAGATTGGAGATCTTTGGAGAAGAGAAAGGCCAGGTCAAATTACCAGGCGACCAGCCAATTTACGGCGGTAAAGAGTATTAAAGAGGAAGATAAAGAAAAGAAAGGACACGCGAGCTTGAATGTCATTATTAAGGCGGATGTATTGGGTTCGTTGGAGGCGATTTTGGGCATGTTGGAGAAGATACAGCATGATCAGGTTAGTGTTGAGGTAATTAAGAAAGGTTTGGGCAATGTAACGGAAAGCGATATAGAGGTCGCGGCCGCTTCCGGTAATTCGGTGGTGTACGGCTTTAATACGGTAGCCACATCCGCGGCATCCGTTATGGCGCGTGATCAGGGCGTGGAGTTAAAGGAATATCAAATTATTTATGAATTGATTGATGATATTATCGCGCGCTTGAATGCCATGTTGCCGGATGAGGTGATACGCACAGAACTTGGTAAAGCGGAGGTTGTTGCCGTGTTTAGAACGGAGAAGGATAGGATGGTTGTAGGCTGCAAGGTTAAGAGCGGGATGGCCAAGGAGGGCGCTAAGCTGATTGTTTGGCGCAAAGAAGGTGAGGAAGAACAGCCCATGGGTCAGGGTGAAATTGAGTCATTGCAAGTTGGCAAAGAAAAAGTGAAAGAAGTTATGGCCGGGCAGGAATGCGGCATATCTTATCATGGCAAGGAAAAGTTGGAAGTTGGCGATAGGCTGGATATTTACACCGAAGAATCAAAGACGCAAAAAGTTGAGATACCGCGCTAAGACTTATGTGACATGTAAATTATGTTACGTATCAAGGATTGATTTATGTTGCGCAGTACGTGTTAATAAGTTGTAGGTAAATGGGTTGCATGATTTTGGCTAAGTAATTATCCTTTAAGTTCATTAGGATTAATTAGAATTAGAAAGTGGCAAGTAGCGATTTATTCAAGTGTAAACCTGATGAGATTGCTAATTCATAATTGCTAACTGCTAATTTAAAAAAAAGTTATGAGTTTTGTTTTTACTGATGATAATTTTGAGCAAGAGGCCTTAAAGGCCGGTGAACCGGTGCTTGTTGATTTTTGGGCTCCATGGTGCGGTCCGTGCCAGATGATGGCTCCGGTTGTAGATGAATTGGCCGCGGAGTATGAGGGCAAGGTTAAGATCGGCAAATTGAATGTTGATGAAAACCAGGTTATCGCGGGCAAGTATGGTATTATGTCGATTCCCACGATGCTGTTGTTTAAAGACGGTGCCGTTGCCGAACAATTTGTTGGCGGAATGTCTAAAGAGGATCTGAAGGCCAAGATTGACGCAGCTGTCTAGATAGCGAATAATCAATCACCAACTCACTACGCTTTATTAAACTTCAACCAACGGTTGACGGGTTGAGGTTCAAGAATTCCAATAATCAATAGGGTACCACGCTGTAATTACCAAATAAGCAATTGGTGATTACAGTTTTTTATTTCGGAATACTGATTGGTTATCGGAGCCTGGTTGTTGGAATTTGATGGGTATTGACACGATAGCCATTTAGCCCTATTATGTGCGCATCATCGCATGGGGCGTTTTGCCTCAAAAATGCTCGAAATTGTTCAATTAAGTGCCTGGTAACACGTTGATTGAATTAGAAATTTCCGCCAAGGGCGGTCAAGAGCAATTAGTAATTAGAAATTAGTAACCGCCGCTTACAGGTTAGTAATTAAATTAGATAGCGGAGAGTTGCCAGTTTGTAATTCTAATTGCGTAATAAATGATAATATAGAAATTAATATCGCAAAACAATTTCAAAAATGATTTTTGGAGATTGAGCGGAGCGATAGACTAAAAAATAGTTATGTTACATATTAGATTAACCAGAATTGGCAAGAAAAAGCAGCCCGAGTATCGGCTGATGGTTTGTGAAAAAGCTCGTGACCCTTGGGGTAAAGCTTTGGAAATTCTTGGCCATTACAACCCGCGAACCAACCCCGCGACAGTTAACTTAAAAGAAGATCGCATTAAGCATTGGATTGACAGCGGCGCGCAGTGCTCGGAGACGGTTTGGAATTTGTTGGTGGCGCAGGGTGTTGTAAAGGGCGAAAAGCGCAAATCAATCAGATTATCAAAGAAACGCCAAGAGGCTTTAGCCAAGAAAAAGAAGAAAGCCGAAGAAAAGAAGGCGGAAGCCGCAGCGGCTGAAGCCGCGCCAACCGAGGCAGAGGCTCCCGCGGAGGAGGCGCAGGCTGATTCTACGGCACCCGAGAATTCCGCGGCGGATGCATCAGAGAGCGCGGAGCAGACCGAGGCAGAGGCTCCGGCTTCGGCTGAAGAGTCGGCCGATGCTCCGGCAGCGGAGGCCGCAGAAGATGAGAAAAAAGCATAAAGAGCATTAGCTCTTTTTTTGCCGTGTTGCGCTTTAGATTGACATTAAGAGGTTTTTGTGGTATCCTTGTTTCATGTTTTAAGTGAGAGTGCCGCTTAAAGCTTGGTAAATTACAATTAATCAGACCTGCGCGCACTCGATTATTTGGCAGGTTGAAACAATTAATCCGTCCCGGGCATATCGTTATTTGTATTAAGCGAAGACGGTGTTGCCGGCGGATAAAAGCCGATATGGCAGAAGAGTTTAAGGACCAGCAGTTTATTGAATTCCTGGTGAAGTCCATTGTAAATCACCCGGAAGACGTTCGTACCGAACGAAGCGTTGACGAGCGCGGTGTGCTCATCACTCTGTACATCAATCAAGATGATATGGGTTATGTGATCGGGCGCCAGGGCCAAACAGCTCGCGCGTTGCGTATTTTACTCAAGACTGTCGGAGCTAAAGAAAACGCCCGCGTTAACCTGAAGATTTTTGAACCGGAAGGTGCGCGCCAGGCTCATCAGGATCAAAAGATCACTGAGCCGGCAGAAGGCGGCGATGCTGCGGTGTCCGACCAGGATCTTGCTGATTTGGGCATCTAAACATCAATTAAAAAATACCAATTATTGAGTACTTCGTAATTGAATTAGAAAAGAGGCGTTTAGGCGTCTCTTTTTGTTTTGATCAAGATGTAACAATATTAGACATTGATTAATGGAATTATGATTAATTAACATTATCAACTTAGCCGTAAGTTTAACCTAGACGTTGTAAGATGTAAGATGTACGATGTACAAATAGTATGAAGAACAAATTACAGGTTGATGTTTTGACTATCTTTCCTGAGATGATAGATGGTTACACATCGCAGTCGATTTTAGGGCGCGCACAAGAAGCCGGGTTGCTTAAAGTTGCGGCGCATGATTTGCGAAAGTTTACAGATGATAAGCATGGCCGAGTGGATGATAAGCCTTTTGGAGGCGGGCCGGGCATGGTGATGCAGGTGGAACCGATTTATCAAGCTTTGAAAAAGCTTGATATTGATTCAGGATTAAGGACGAAGGATAAAGGAAGCAAAGTCAGGGTTATTTTGACGAGTGCGAAGGGGAAGTTGTTTACGCAGAAGGATGCGAAGCGTCTTGGCGAATATGATCGCTTGGTTTTTATTTGCGGGCGGTATGAAGGGGTTGATGAGCGTGTCGCCAAGCATCTCGCGGATGAGGAACTAGCTATCGGCCGGTATGTTTTAACGGGCGGGGAGCTGCCCGCGCTTGTTATGACTGACGCGATCGCAAGGCTTGTGCCCGGGGTCTTGGGCAATGAAGAGACATTGGATGAGGAGTCGTGGAGTGACGGTGAGAATAGGGAATATCCGCATTATACAAGGCCCGAAGAATTTTTGGGTTGGAAGGTGCCGAACATTTTATTATCAGGCGACCATAAAAAAATCGCCGAATGGCGGCGTAAAAACTCTAAATAACAAATAAATAGCGAAATTAAGATTTTTTCTTTTTTCGTTTAGAAGGTTTCTTTTCTTTGGTGAAAGCGAAGATAACGCTAAAGATCGTGGCGATTAGGCCAAAGCCGATCATGATTTCCAACAGCAAAGCAAAACCAAAATGGAATGCGATGAAGCCCCCGATTGCGGCGGCCAAGGCCAGGCAAAAAGTGAGTATGAATCCGTGGACATGTAAAATGGTTTCATGGAAAAATTCTTCGATTGTTTGATGGGTAAGATGCATCCATGATGTTTTGAGAAATGCGAAACCAAGACCTAAGACGATTTGTGCCAGGAAAATGTGTGTCATGTCGGATGAGATGAAGTAGAGGAATGGTGTAATCGTGATAAGCAGGGAACCGAAAAATAGCCCGCTTTTAATGCGTGCGAGGTAATCGCCGTGCGAGAGAAATAGGCTAAAGATCCAGCTAAAAAAGGCTTTGGAGACGAAAAAGAATGAGTAAGACAACGCGATGGTGAGCAGTGTGGCATCCGTTATGCGGTCCATTAGAAAGATCGGCAATATGGGTAGGATCATGCCGAAAGCCGAGGCCAGGATGAGGTCTGTAGCGGCGAGTAATTTTGCGCGATGTTTTACCATAATTGTTGTTTGTGAGTTTTTAGCCCTATGCGATTATAAATGAGTATCATGATAATGGCCGCGCAAAAGAGTGTGGCGCCGACGTAAATGAGCAAAGCGGGGATGCCTTGTTCTTGCGCGATAAAACCGCCCATGGCAGCCAAGCCGGCCGCCGCCAAAGTGCCGGTGGTGTAGTAGGGTTCGTTGTATTTGGTTGGCGAGATGGCGCAGGTTTGGCTTACCAGGCGCGACCACGCCGGTTCGCAAAAGGCCACGCCGATGCCATAGATCATTTGGATGACATAGATATCCAGCATGTCGCGGGAGAGCAGGTAGAGAAATGGAGCGAGCACGATGAGTGCGGAGCCGAACCAGAGCAGGTATTGCGTGCGGAAGCCTTTGGTGTCGGACTGGGAGGAAAGTTGGGTGAATGGGCGCAAAATGGCCAAAGTCATTAGAAAGATGGCTTCCGCGATACCCACGGTAAGCAGACTGGCGTTGGGAATGCGGTCGATGAGGAACAATGCGAAAATCGGCGTTAGCAAACCAAACGCGATTAGGTAGAACATGTCACCTTGGATGATCGTCCGCAGCCAGCGATTCATTGAATAATTATACCATATGAACTACGAATTTCGAACCACGAACTTGGAACTGGGAACTGACCATTTCGTATTTCGTATATCGTATATCGTATTTCGCGAACTGAATCGAACTGAGAACTTGATATTTTGGGAATTTCTTAGTAACGTAGAATTATAATTATGTCGCGAAGTAATTCAATCATTGGTAATTGTTAATTGGTAATTGATGATTTGTGAGCGATAGCGAAACGTTGTATGGAGTACGATAAGCAATACAAAACATCCCTGGATAAACCGGAAGGGTCGGATAAAGGGGAGAAGAAAGTGATGAAATGGTTTGGTATCACGCTGGCGGTGATAGGTTTTTTATTTTTCTTTGAAAGATTCATGCCGGTGCTGAAAATCTTTTATTATTGGCCGTTGATTTTGATTGTTGTTGGCGGGTTATTTATTTGGCAATCTAAAAATAGTCGATAGCTGACAATATTATTTAAGACTCTTGCCGGAGGTCTCTGTATGGAGAATGCTTGATAAGGAGGCATCCTTGACTGATGGGGTGCTTTTTGGTTAAGGTGGGCGCGCAAAAAGGAGGAGAGAATGATTTTGCATCCGCACCTTGAACAGTATTTGACCGCGGTTTCAGTTATGCGCCAAGTTGCCGCAATTTTGAAAACGTGGGGTATTCAGCCGCATTTGATACAGCGGTTCGTAGATGAGTCAAAAGATGATGACGGCCTGCCGGCTTTCGGTTATACGCATGAGGCGGTGTCTGCGAACGGGCAAATCGCGATTTGCTTGGAGCTTAGGGATATTTCGGAGTATCAGCCGATTCATGTTGAAATCCAGCTGTGTTTTAGGGACAATCCGAACAAGCTGGAATCCAGAAGTTTTTGCGCGGAATTCAATACGGCAAAGAATGAGTGGATCTTCAGTTACAATGACGAAATACCGGATCATGAGCCGGATGTGCCGTCGGCTTACGCGGATGAGTTCGCGGGTAAATATGAAATGGAGTTGGACAGCCATTCGGTTGAAGAGCCGTTTGCGGCTTGGTGCATTATCCGAGAGATGGTTGAGTTTTTTGCCAGAAAGTGGCAATTGGCAGTAAACTGAAGCGCGTCGCGTACTATTTATAAGCCCTTATACAGGGTTTTTGTTATTGCAGACAGACATAATATTTACCTAAATTAAGGCACTTTTTATACTTTTTGCTGTAAACCCCTTGACAAAATGGTAAAAATGTGATATAGTTTTGTATCAAGATGAAAATGCCCAAGTCGTGGCTGACAAGAAGTGACCTTAAAATTTAAACTATAAATCCCGAAGGAGAGCGGGATGATCGAAGCTAAAAGTCTGTCCCACTACGCGCAAGGCTACGTGGGACAGGTCAAGTCTATCAAGCTAAAAGTTTGAGATGATTTTAGATAATTAGTGATATTAATCTGCTCTCCAAGAAGCAGGTTTTTTTGTAAGCAGGAATCTACTTATCATTAATTAGTGATTGGAGTTTGGTTATTGGTGATTGAAGTAGAGTCATGCGTATAAATAGCATTTGGCAGCATCTAAAAGATTTTTACGTTATGTAGCTATTTTGACAATTGAACGATCTAACCTATTTAGATAAATGATTAAGGATGAAGGATGAAAAAAGAATGTAGATGGGTTTGATCGAGATCTTTCGCCGGAAGGATCTTTTAAGAATTTATAAATTTATGTCTATTAACTTAACCAATCCTACATTTGGATTTGCTCCGATGTTGTTGCATGTTCCGCTTAGAAAGTTAGAAAAGCTTGCGGTGCAAGCGCCAAACTTTTTAACAGCTTAAGGAGGATAACCTCTCACTTAGGTGGGAGGCTCGAATGAACTTCTTAGCATGTGTTTGGAAGTTCTAAGAGCATGCCATCGCTCAACAGAAAAAGGGCGGGAAGCCCGGCCGGACCTCCGGTCGTTGAGGATGAGTGTGGGTTCGACTCCCACCGATGGCACTAAGAATTTTCATGGCGACGTCCTATACGTAGGCGAATCAAAGTGAGGATTCAAAAAGTTCGCAGGTGCTAAAAACCTGCAGGGCGCGCGCAACGCCCGGATGCCGGAGCTATCCCAACAAGTCTCCCTAGTAGGGAGATTTAGAGGGTTACTCCAGCCCAAACCCGCGAAAAACTCGTGGAAGCGCAAAAAAATAAACCAACGAGAGGCTTAGCCAACCTCTCGCGAACCTCAAATCCCGTTTGGCTAACGGGGCACCGAGCTTAGCTCGGAGAAAGGGAACACATGTTCCAGCTTTCAATCGCGACGACGCCCGCCCTTTTCACCAAGTTTTTCGCCGCCGCGGACCGCGAGGCGACGCTCGCCGCTATCCCTTCGGATACGCGTCGCGTGCTCTTCGTGGACACCGCTTCCACTCCGGAGCTGGCCGAGACGGTCAAGACGCTCCGGGAGCTTGGGGTGGAGGTTCACGTCCGCGATCACCACCGAGGCGAGGGTAGGACGCCCGAGGCGGCTGAGGCTGTGGAGGCGGTGCTGGGCGGTAACGCCCGCATCGTGGACCGCAAGACCTCGCCCGGGTGCGCGGCACTCGTTGAGCTTGGCGAGTTCGCCGAGGAAGGGACGGTCATTGTGGCCGACCCGGATCTGGACGGACTTGTCGCCGCGATGAAGGCGGCAGGGGTTGTCTATGACGGCCTCGAGAGCGACGCGGACGTCTTCGACGTCCGGCCCCGCCAGTCCGCCGAGACGCTCACCCCGCTCGGGTGGACGGTAGTGCGGGCGCTTTCCACGCTACCGCCGTTCAACCCCAAGCGCCCGGAGGTCGCGGAGAACGCCAAGGCGGAGCTCTTCGGAGCTTTCGTCGCGGCTGCTTCCGGAGACGCCGAGGCTCAGGCCGGGCTCGAAGCCAAGGTCGCCGCCTACGAGGCTGGCGTGGCCGAGGCCCGGAAGCTCGCTGAGAGCATCTCCGCACCGTGCGCGCAGGTTTCCTTCGTGGACACCTGCGGTGCTCCGAGGCACGACCTGAACACCCTCACCCAAGCCATGGAGGCGACTGGGTGCAAGGTGACGGTTGTGCGCAAGGACGTCGGGCCGATTGCGGCCGCGCACGGAACGCAATTCAGTCTTGCTGTCGTTCGGAAGTACCAGGAGGAGGTTGATCTCCGTACCTTGGTACCCGAGGGCAGTGAGTCCTCTCCGAAGGCGGGGATCATTTCCAACACATCCTTTCTCCTCCATGTGAGTGAGAAGGTGTGGGAAGAGGTGGTCTTGCCCGCACTTCGGGATCGTATGAGCGAGTAATCGTTCACAGGGCAGGCACGCCCTGAATAAACCTCTACTCGGAACCGCAGTGCTTTGCGGTTCCTTTCTGACTCAAGCCTCCGAATAGTTCGGGGTTTTGAAAGCAGAAAGAGGAAAAAATGGGACAAAAAAGCCCGTATGCGGATCAAAGAATGGCCGCGAAAATTAAATTTTTTAACAATGAAAGAAAGTTTGGTTTTTTGACCACGGAAGATGGGGATGATATCTATATCCCCGCGAAGATGGTCAAATGTGCCCACATTGTGCCGGGCGCACAAGTCAAGATTGTGGTTCAACTAAATAAACGCAACCGCCGTGATAAATGGTGGTTGCGAGAAATGATTTGCGTTGCTTGCGTAAATCAAAGAAAGAATATCCGCCAGCAGGTTGAGGCGGATATCAAGAGGTTGGCGCCAGAGACCGCTGAGGTCACATGGCGCGGTAGAAGCTTTGAGGTGGATCAGTCAGTTTTGTTTTGGGTCCGGCATGAAGAGCCGGCAAAACGAACTGCAAAGATCCTCAAAGAAACAATGGAGGTCAGAGCGGCCTGTGAGCTGCTCACAGGCCACATTAAGGAACTAGTAACGGAGTTGCCGGAGGTGGTGGATTTTGTTGAAGCCACCCAGGACCATAAGAAGCTGATGTCAGAGTTGGAATCGCGCTTGCCGCCGACCAAGATGGTAAGGAGGTACGCAAGAAATCCGTACTCCATGTACGATGGAGACTCAGATATCAGCGACGACTCTTGGCTCGTGAGGGCTGACGGCCTTCAGCCAAGAGATATGGCTAGTCAGGAAGAAAAGCAGGCTTTGGACGGCTATCTTTCTGATTATCCCGATCACATGAGACTTGAAAGGAAGCTGGAGGAGCTGAAATTCAAGTGGCATGTGATGATTCTTTATGGATTGAAGCCGCGCCCAGGATTAGAAATCAGTCCTTGGGCTGATGGAAAAGATTTGTTATTTGATGAACGCCGCCCTACTGCTAGCGCGGTGTTCGGCGCGGCGGATAAGTTTCTGAATTCTGTCGCGAAGATATTTGCAAAAGCAGGGTAAGCACACCCTGAAACTCTAACTTGGGAATTGCAGTGCTTGGCAATTCCCTTTCTGACTCAAGCCTCCGAATAGTTCGGGGTTTTGAAAACAGGAAGAGGAAGAAAATGAGAAACCTGGTGATTTTTGTCCACGCTGCTGCTTCCCGTCTCGTCACTCTCGGCTCCTGGCCAGCTTACATAGACGCGGAGCAGAGCTTGGTTTCGCGCGTGCCGACCGAGAATGGCAGTGCGCCCGGGTTTGACGCTGGTATCGCTTGTGCGCTGGATATGATTCCGCGCGACAAGCAGAAACTCTCCGCTGTCCTCCATGCCGCTTACACGGAGCAGGCCGTGGAGCAGGTTCGCCGTGAGGTGGAGCTCGACGACGCAGAGTTCGCCCAGTGCGAGACGTGCTGGTGGCTCGCCGCTTGCTCGATTTGCGAAGAGGGC
>WJLP01000054.1 GCA_014728435.1 Candidatus Uhrbacteria bacterium | reverse complement strand
GCCCCGTTGTGCATGAAAAAGCCCTGCTCCGCGCCCTTAAAGCCAAACGTATCGCCGGCGCCGCGTTGGACGTTTTTGAATGCGAGCCTGCTATCGACTGCGATCTCAGCGACAACATGCAGCTCAAATCCCACGAAAACGTGATCCTCACGCCGCATATCGCAAGCGCCACAGAGGAAGCGCGCCGCGACATGTCCGAAATCGCCGCCAAAAACATTCTCGCCGTACTCAAAGACAAAAAACCACTTACTCCCGCTAAATAACCGCCAATTAAATTTTCATTGAGACGCGCCATGGCGCGTCTTTCTAAATAAAAGATCCCTCCGAACATCTCAGAAGGATTTTAGTCATCTTCTTCGTACACATACGAATACGTAACATGAGGCGCGGATTTGTCACCGGCCGCTCTTTTGGAAAGAATTTGTGGCGGAGTATCTCTGGGTACATTCACATCACCGGCGGGGTCGCCGGGCGGCACGGATGGCGGAGGATAAATCGTCCGCTTCTTGGTGACCGGGTCTGACGGTTCTACAGCATCATTTTCCGCCGCCTCAACAAATTGCCCATCAAAATCCAATTCCAATTCTTTAATATACCTTTCCACCCTTTCCATGGCTTCAGGATCATCCTCAAGCGGCATGGTTACCATACTACTGGGCATTTTGGCGCAAAGCTCCAAATCCTCCTCTGCCACCGGCATAATCGGAGTTTGTCGCTCATGCGCGATATCATCCTCCAACTCTGCTTTCTTATCTTCTATCAACTTCAGCACGGCAAGGGCGATAATTTTCGCGGATTCGCTAAGCTCGCTGTAACGGGTATCCCAGGCGCGCTGATCCCAGTAATCCTCCCGTGCGAAACGGCCCGTCAAATAAGTCTGGCGAGCAGATGAACGATGCGCGCTCAACCAATTGCAAAGCTCTAATTCCTCTGCCGCCCAATCATCATCTTTTGGCATGGCCGCCTCAATCAGAATCAGCAAAGTTTTAAACTCCACCTCATCCCTTATTTCGACCGGGCCTAAAAAATCATCAAGAAAGGCTTGGCCTTCCTCACTTTCAAGGTACAAAGAAATGCCATGAAACCATTCAATCTTCAGTCGCTCGGCTGTTGAGTTAGCCATTGTTCACCTCAAGTCATGCTTCATAGGCACATCTAACTAAAAAAATGGCCTCATGTCAATAATTATTACATAGCACGGAGCACGGCACGAAGCAGATGATACACGATCACCATTTCGCGCTTCGTACTTCGTGCATCATCTTTACATAAATATATTGTTCAAAAACGATTGTGGTATACTTGGGATTAATATTATGCTTATTACTATAATGCTTTTTATCTTGGGATTTTTATTCTTGGTTAAAGGCGCGGATTTATTGGTGGATGGTTCCGTTTGGATCGCCAAGCGTTTGAAGGTTAGTAATTTGGTGATTGGTTTAACCATTGTGTCTTTTGGAACATCTTTACCGGAGTTGGTGGTAAATGTTTTTGCCAGCGGGCAAGGTGACGCGCAACTGGCCATCGCTAACGTTATCGGTAGTAATGTCGCCAATATTTTATTAATTTTGGGTGTAACGGCTTTAATATGCCCGCCCAGCGTAAGGCAGGGTACGGTTTGGCGGGAAATTCCATTTAGTTTGCTGGCAATTTTTGTATTGGCCATTTTGGCCAATGACGTTTGGCTGGATGGATTTGGCGCGAACATGATATCGCGCAGTGACGGCCTGGTAATGATAGCCTTTTTGGTAATTTTTATGTATTACATCTATGGCGTGGCCGTAAAAGACAGGAAACGAAAATTTGAAATCGAGGAAACGCCGGAAAAACTGCCCAAGTCATTTGCCCATGTGGCGGTCGGCCTTGTCGGCTTGGTAATAGGCGGCAATTGGGTAGTTAGCGGAGCGATTGAAATAGCGGGAGCGCTCGGCTTAAGTACAACATTTATCGGTTTAACGATAGTGGCATTGGGCACATCTTTACCCGAATTGGTTACATCCGCAGTCGCGGCATACAAAAAGAACGCGGAGCTGGCCGTGGGTAATGCGGTAGGGTCAAATATTTTTAATATTTTGTGGATTTTGGGCCTTAGCGCGATTATTCAGCCTTTACCTTTTTTTCTTGAGAGTAATTTCGACATTATCGCTGTTGTGGTTGCTACTTTGCTTTTATTTGCCTGGATGTTTGTTGGTAAAAAAAGAGAACTGCAAAAGTGGCAAGGAGTGGTCTTTCTTTTTATTTACGCGGCATATATCATGGCGGCAACGATAAGAGGATAATAAGCAGCTGTTAGCGAAAGCCTGCAGCTTGTAATTATACTATGATGGAAAAACCAAATTTTGATAAAAGTCTACCCGAAAGAGAAAAGTTTCCGTTCAGGAGAGCTTTAGAGAAAGCGCAAGTTGAGTTGCGAAAATTAAAATCCAGTCCGGCTTTATGGTTGGCCAAAGCCACGGAAAGAACAGGAGATCGGTCGATACAAGACTATGAGAACTGAATTGGTTTATCAGGCTATTTCGGTACCGGAGCCGGCTTTCGTGGCGGAAATGATGCAGATGCCCGACCCAAAGCCCGAGGATGAAGCAAAAATACTAGCAGCTCTGCCCAAATTGCAAGATTTTTTTATTCGCAAACGCGACGCTTACCAAAAACGCGACTCAATTACATTTCAAAAAATTTTAGAAGAAGAAATTGAATTCTTACAAGAGTTCGACAAAATGGCACTAAAATACTAGCCGCGTACGCGCTCCGTGCTCCGTAAGCTATTATTAGTTATTGACTCCTTGGTAATTTACTGCTAAATTTGGCTCGCACCCTAACAAGGAGATGCGCATGCAAAAGGGCCTGTTCCGAAATATTCTCACAACCGTTATTCTTCTGATCACCGGCTCTGATCTCATCATATCTTTCCCAACCAATGAACTCGCCGCTTTTGTTGGAGCATTCTATTTGTTTTTCAGCGTGCAAATCGCCATCACAAGCGGCAAGCAAATTATCGCTTACGCGGATGAACGTGCCGAACAAACTCAAATCTTCACCGTTCCCGCGCAAATCAACCTCAAGTGCCAATTAGCTCGCGAAAAGTACCGTTATAACAATCTGGAAATCGAGCAAGCCAGAAGAGCCGCGCGCATTGTGCGCCTTGAAGCGCGATTGGCCCAAGAAGAACCCGACCCTTATAGAATACCGCCATGCCGAGGGATGCCATGGATTTGATAAGTTGCATTCTCGCCGTTTGCGCTCTGATATGTTTCGTTATCGGCGGTTACTTGATTAACTTTGCTTACCGCGGCTTGTTAGCAAACAAGCGCAAAGCGCCCACACCCGATAAATTGGCCAAACAAATAGAACGCATGCGCAAAAACACTCCGGGCGACATTCCGATCTTCGATAAAACAAATTCCTCTTTACATATTCCCATCAAGCGCATCAAGCGCCGCCCCTTGGCAAGTGATTGGGATAACACCGTCTAACACTACCCGTAACAAACGGGTTTTTTTGACCTTGATTAATGAACTGCTTTGTTTGTTGGTATTTATGAAATTCAGAATTAAGTTGATTATTTTTTTCAAATTGTATGGTATAATTTACTAATGGAGGGCATACTTTTAGAACTAGCCGCAACCGTAGTTTTAGTTACAATACTCAGCGCTTTTGCAAGAATGCTAAAACAGCCTTTTATTTTGGCATACCTGGCCGCCGGAGTGATCATAGCCACTTTCGGCTTTTTTCATTTAAGCGACCGTGAAACTTTTCAACTTTTTTCCGACTTGGGCATCATGTTCCTGCTCTTTTTGGTTGGCTTGGAAATCAATTACACCTCCCTCAAGCTGGTCGGCAAAGTGTCGCTTATCCTTGGTTTGGGTCAAATCGTCTTTACCAGTCTTTTCGGTTACATAATAGCCACTCTTTTCGGTTATGACTGGCTCGAAGCACTTTACATTGCCATAGCCCTCACCTTTTCCAGTACAATCATCATAGTCAAACTTCTTTCCGACAAAAAAGAACTGCGCTCCTTGCACGGTAAAATCAGCGTGGGCATGCTTCTTGTTCAAGACGCCGTAGCTGTAATCATTCTAGTGCTTCTCTCCGGCTTAAGCGATGGCACGGGCACAAGTTTTACCGAACTCATCTTAACTCTCATCAAAGGTTTTCTGCTCGTCAGCATTACTCTTTGGATCGGCAAAAAAATCATCCCTAAACTTTTCGACCACCTGGCAAAATCCCAAGAACTGCTCTTCATATCCAGCCTGGCCTGGGTCTTAGGTATGGCTGTAATTGTCAGCTTCATGGGCTTTTCCATCGAAATCGCAGGCTTTTTGGCGGGCCTCGCCCTCTCAAATTCTTTGGAGCGCATGCAAATCAGCAATAAAATCCGTTCTTTGCGCGATTTCTTCATAGTCATCTTTTTTGTTCTCCTGGGCGCGTCCATGGCATTATCCAATCTCTCCGGTTTGGCTTGGCCTATCATCGTCTTCTCACTTTTTGTACTAATCGGCAATCCGCTTATAGTGCTCACTATTCTTGGTTTCTTGGGCTACCGCAAACGCACCGGTTTACTGACAGGCCTTACCGTGGCGCAAATATCCGAATTCAGCCTTATCGTAGCGGCCGTGGGTTTAAAACTGGGGCACATTAGCAATGCCACCGTAACACTCATCACCGGCGTGGGTATCATCACCATTACCATCTCAACCTACATGATCATAAACGCCAACAAGCTATACAAACTTTTACAATCACCGCTTTCCATTTTTGAAAGCCGAACCGATAAAGAACCCGGAATTAAAAAATCACGTAAGCGCAAATATGTTTTAATCGGCTGTCATCGCACCGGCATCGGCATCGCCGCTCTCTTACCCAAAAACCAACTGCTCATCATCGAATTTGATCCTGACGTGGTACACAAACTGCAAAAAAAAGGATATAATGTCTTGTTTGGCGACATCACCGACCCGGAAATCATGGAAGATATGCTCATCACAAAAGCTGAAGTACTCATCATCACCAGCCCGGACTTACAAGATAACCTGTCAGTACTCGAACTCTACAGCCAAAAACGCAACCGCCCCACCATTATTGTACGCGCTCAAAGTAAAGAAGAACTCGAAGTGCTCTACAAAGCCGGTGCCGACTATGTTCTACTCCCTCACCTCACAGCCGGGCAGATTTTAGGACATATTCTAAGCGGCAAAGATATTACCAAAGGCATCAAACGCATCCGTAACAAAGAAATGGAAGCTCTTCAGCTCTAACAATAGCAAATATCAAGTTACAAGCAACAAAAGTAACTGTAAACACTTAAGCTGTTTAGCCAACTCTTGCTACTTTCAACCTTAGTCTTGTAACTCTATTATTGACGTAAGTCATGTTTTTTGCTATTAATTCCATGAGTTCATCAACATCGGAGGTCACATGATTGATCCTAAAACAGAAATCGAAATCTACCTGATCCGCCACGCTGAGTCGCACATGAACAAAAATCCTCACATTGTTGGCGGACGCAGTGCAAGCACTCCTCTAAGCCAACTTGGAGAAGATCAAAGTACGGCACTCTACAAATTTTTTCAAAAATATGGAATAGAATTTGATACTGTTTATTGCAGTCCTTTTCTCAGAACAAAAAGCACTGCCGAAATCTCACTGGCCGGAAAAGGCCCCGTGATCCTTGTAGACGATCGCCTGATAGAATACTCTGCCGGTGAATTTGAAGGTAAAATTCGTTCCGAAGTACTCACAGCAAAAGTCGTTCATCAAATGGCTGAAATGGGAATCGATTACCAGCCTCCTGGCGGCGAAAGCCAAAGGCAAGTTATGTCGCGGGTAAACGGTTGGCTTGAGGATATTGTACTGAAAAATCAAGAACTGCTAGAATCCGGCCTCACAGTACGCCTGGCGTGCTACTCTCACGGTTTAACTATCAAATGCCTTCTCCAAATGATTCTCGGCTTCGATAGCCACCTAATCTGGCGTATGCGAATCGATAACACCGGAATCAGCAAACTTATCTTCAACTCCCGCGGCTGGTGGCCCAAATATATCAACCGTGTACCTTACTGAACCAAAGAACCTCGGAACTAACCGAGGCTTTTTATATACAT
>WJLP01000006.1 GCA_014728435.1 Candidatus Uhrbacteria bacterium | reverse complement strand
TGATGAGATTTTGATACCTGTACAAGCGGAGTATTTTGCGTTGGAAGGTTTGGCCGATTTACTGCAAACCGTGGAGCTTGTTAAAACGCGCATCAGGCCGGATATTAAAATTTTAGGCGCGGTTTTGACCATGTATGATAAGCGTTGCAAGTTATCGAATGATGTTTTGCAGGAATTGTATAAGTATTTTCCGAATAATATTTTCAGGTCAGTGATACCGCGCAGTGTGCGCTTGGCCGAGGCGCCGTCTTTTGGCAGATCTATCGCATCATTTGACGCGACTAACCCGGGAGCTAAGGCATATGAGCGTTTAGCTCGAGAGATTTTGGGAACCGAGGCCTTTGCTCCATCGCAAATATTATGATGATGAAACGACCATCGGGATTAGGGCGCGGATTAGGCGCTTTAATTCCGCAAAAACAAAATGAGACTTCGGCGCAAAACGCTGTTTACGACCCGGGGCCGGAAACCGGATCCGCGCCGGAGGCTGTGCAGGTTTTAGATGACGGGCAAAGGGTGTATGAACTGCCGGTAGAGCAGGTAAGCCCGAATACCAAACAGCCGCGTTTGATTTTTGACAACGAGGGTTTGGAGGATTTGGTAGCCTCAATAAAAGAACATGGCGTTTTGCAGCCGCTTATAGTTCGTAAGCAAGGGGAAAATGATTATGAGCTTATCGCGGGAGAACGCCGTTTAAGAGCGTCGAGGCTGGCGGGTTTGGATACGGTGCCGGCTATTGTGCGCGAGGCGGGTGAACAAGAAAAGTTAGAGCTTGCCATTATTGAAAATGTTCAAAGAAGCAATTTGAATCCGATTGAAGAAGCGCGAGCATACGCACAGCTCAAGGAAGAGTTTGGCTTGACTCAAGATGAGGTTGCCAAGCGCGTGGGCAAAAGCCGCCCGCAAATCGCAAATATAATTCGCTTGCTGGATTTGGAGCCGGAAATTCAGGAGGCATTGTCACATGGTAAAATTTCACAATCCAACGGACGTACTTTGTTAGGCATCCCTGATACTGAAGAGCGCATGAAGGCATTTCGGCAAATGATAAGCGGTAAAGTTACGGTACGGCAGACAGAGTCAAAGATTCCACCATCGCGCAAGCGCCCAAAAACGGTTGATCCTAACTTGCTGGAGCTCGAGGCTAAGCTCAGGGCTTACTTCGGCGGCAGGGTGGCGGTTAAGCGCAAGCCGGATGGTAATGGGGAGATTAAAATTGAGTTTAATAGTGATGAAGATTTGCAAAGGATTTTGGATCGGATACAAAAAAATAGCTGATAGCAGGTAGTTATTAGCTGATAGTGCTATGAAGAATGTCTTTGGCTCGGATCCGGCAGTTCTTGAATTAGACGAGAGGGCCATGGCGTGCTAGGTTGGGTGGTATGGAAGAGCTGATTCGGTTTGAGAATTTGTACAAAGTTTTTAATTGTCCAAGTCGTGATGAGCGGCGGGTTTTTGAGTTGCTGGAGGGCGGGGCGAACAGGGCGGAGATTAAACGACAAACCGGTGCTTTGGTGGCTTTGCGAGATATTTCTTTTAATGTAAAGCAAGGCGAGTTTTTTGTGGTTATGGGTTTGTCGGGAAGCGGAAAAAGCACTTTGCTTAGGTGTTTAAACCGCTTGGTTAGCCCCACGCGAGGTAAGTTGCTTTTAGGTGGCAGGGATTTGCTGGGCATGGGACGTGATGAGCTTACAAAGCTTAGACGTGAGAAAATGGGCATGGTGTTTCAGAGTTTCGCGCTTTTCCCGCACAGAAGCGTGTTGGAAAATGTGGCTTTTGGATTGGAATTGCAAGGCAAAAATCGTGACGAGGTAAAGGAACGCGGAGAAAGGGCTTTGGCCCTGGTTGGCTTGGCGGGCTGGGGTGAGAATCCGATAAGCGCTCTTAGCGGCGGAATGAAACAAAGAGTTGGGTTGGCGCGTGCGTTGGCATCAGAGCCCGAGGTGTTGCTTATGGACGAACCGTTTAGTGCTCTGGATCCGCTGATACGCAACCGCATGCAAGACGAGCTTATTAAATTACAGCAGGAGTTGGGCAAGACGACTTTCTTTATTACGCATGATTTGAGTGAGGCGCTTAAGTTGGGCGACCGCATAGGCATGTTAAACGGCGAGGGCGAGCTGGTGCAGGTGGGTACGCCCAAAGAAATTTTAAACAGCCCGGCTAATGATTATGTAAAATGCTTCGTGGAAAATATCCATACTCAAGCAGAGTTAATTCAATCATTGTAAATATGTTGAGTGATATCGTGAAAGAGTATAAAGTAGAGTTGGCATTTGTTGTATTGATTGTAATAGCTTTGTTTTGGAGCGAGGCGATTATCGGAGCTTTGCCGCACTTGCCCGTGGAATCCGTGTCGGACGGTATGATTGATTGGTTGAATGAAAATTGGGATCCGTTTTTTGTTGCCATTGCCGGGCTGATTAAACTGGTACTGAATCCGATTACAGGATTATTTACCAATTTATCACCGCTCGTTATTATCGTGTTGCTGTCGTATGCAGGATATAAATTGGGCGGATGGCGCATGACCGGTTTTACGGCTGCGGCATTACTTGTGGTGGCTTCGATGGGCTTTTGGGCGCAGGCCATGATAACCATGTCATTGGTGGTGACCGCGGCACTGTTCGCGCTTGTAATCGGCGTGCCGCTCGGAGTGATGAAATTTCATTTTCCCAAGTTCGCTATGGTGCTTGATCCTTTATTGGATTTTATGCAAACCATGCCGTTGTTTGTTTACCTGATTCCGGCGGTGCTGTTTTTTTCGATCGGCAACGTACCGGGCATAGTGGCTACTTTTATCTTTGCAACTCCGCCGGCAGTGCGCCTTACAGCCTTGGGCTTTGAACAAATACCGCATGAACTTTTGGAAGTGGGCAGGGCGTTTGGGGCATCGCGAAGGCAAATGCTTGTAAAAGTTGAATTGCCACTGGCATTACCATCCATTTTGATGGGCATGAACCAAACTATCATGTTGTCTCTTTCAATGGTGGTGGTCGCGTCGATGATTGGCGCGGAAGGTTTGGGGCAAGAGGTATTGCGCGGCATTACCAGGCTTAAGGTGGGACAGGGTATTGCCGGCGGCTTGGGTATAGTTTTATTGGCCATGATCCTTGACAGATTGACAAGGCAAATTTGGACAAAACGTTCATAGATGTTAATTTGTGAAAATCTAATAAGTAATTATTTTTTATGCAAAACAAGAATTTATACATCGGTTTGGGAGTGGCTGCGATTATTGTAATTGCACTTTTGTGGAGCTCTCAATCTCAAGAGTCTGCAGAACAACAGCCTCAAGCAAATCAAGAAGCTGATCAGGCTGAGCAGTCTGATAGGGCGTTTGGCGAGTCCGTGGAATGGGCCATAACCGGCATTGAGCCGGGCGCGGGCATCATGATTAATACGGAGAAAGCCATGCAAGAGTATGGATTGGAGGATGATTGGAAGCTCAAGGAGAGCAGTTCGGCGGCCATGCTTGCGGCATTGCAAGACTCGATCGCCAATGAAGAGCCGATTGTGGTGACTGTATGGGAGCCTCATGCGGCGTTTTCCATCGCGAATATTCGTAAGCTTGAAGATAGCAAGAATATTTTTAACAGCCCGGATGCTACGCGCGAGTTTTTAAAGGAAAACGCACCCGAGTGGGCGGATGCGGACGTTGCTTCGGATGTGTTGGCTACCGTGGTTTATAAAGGATTTGCTGATGACGCGCCGGCCGCGGCTGAATTTTTTAAGAATTTTAATGTTCCCGCGGATTATCAAAGTGAGTGGATTTATGAGTACAGCGTGAATGAAAAAGAGGCTGAAACCGTGGCCAGTGAGTTTTTGGCGGAGCATGAGGAAGAGATGAAGGGCTGGATGCCGGCTGAAGATACGGAGCTGGGTAAAGATAAGATCACCATCGGTATTCCGCCATGGCCGGGCGCGACAGTTAAAAGCCGTGTTGTGGCGCAGGTCTTGCAAGAGATCGGTTATGAGACGGAAATTAAGGAAATGGACGCCAGTGTGGTTTATGCGTCGATTGCTGATAAGCAAGTGGATGTGAATGTGGCCGGATGGATGCCGACAACGCATGCGGATTATTGGGAAGAATTTAAAGATGATTTGGAGATTGCGGGCATCAATGTAACGCAAAGTTGGTTGGGTTTGGGGGTGCCGGATTATGTTGATTCCGGCATTCAGTCGCTTGAGGACTTGGCCAAATAAAATCACATCGTACGTTGCATCACGCTTTGCATTTAGTATGCAATGCAACGCGTATCACAAAAAGCGGAGACCGCCAAAGGCGGTTGAGAGCTAATAATAACAAGATATAAAAAGCCCATCGTATGTAACGGTGGGTTTTTAAATTGCGGTTATTTCTTTTTTGAGCTAGGGATGATGTCTTTCAACCAACCGGCCAGGCCTTGGCGAGCGTATTGGCGGATTTTGGAGCGGGCGTGGCGGGTTTTAGCGAATTTTAGCCATTCGGGGTTTGGGCCTTTGCGGGATTTGTCGGTGCGGATTTCTACGATGTCGCCGGATTTTAGTGGTTGATCGAGTGGATGAATTGCGTCGTTTACTTTGGCGGCCGCGCAAGTGTTGCCAACGTCGGTGTGAATCTTGTAGGCAAAATCGATGGGAGTGGAATCCTCGGGTAAATCGATGACATCGCCTTTGGGTGTGTAAACGAAGATGTGGTCGTTAAAAGCATCCAGCTTCATTTCTTCGAGTGATTCCAGGAAAGATTTGGGGTTGGCGATTTCGGATTGAACTGTTGCAACCTGGTTCATCCAATCGAGCTGGTTTTCATCAATCATTTCTTTGATGCGCTCGTGGCCGACTTGCAACATCTTATTTTCATCATATGCCCAGTGGGCGGCGATACCGAATTCGGCAAGTTCGTGCATTTCTTTGGTGCGGAATTGGAATTCAACAATGGCTCCGCGGTCGTAAAAAACCGTTGTATGCAGTGATTGGTAGCCATTAGGTTTGGGTTGGGAGATGTAGTCTTTGATGCGGCCTTTTAGAGGAGTCCAGCGGCTGTGGATTACGCCCAAGGCGGCGTAGCAATCGGCGGTTGTGGGCGTTATACAGCGGATGGCCGTAAGGTCGTAAATTTTTGTAATATCACGATTATATTTGAGCAGTTTACGATAAAGGGAATAAAGATGTTTTTGCCGGCCGTGGACATTGATGTGCGGGATTTTGGCTGTGTCCAATTCGGCGCGTGTTTGTTCGATAATTTTTTCGATTTGCGAATGCTTTAACTGCATGGATTCGCCGGCCAGTTCTTTAACCCATTCGTGCTCTTTGGGCATAACCCAACGAAAAGCCGCGTCTTCCAATTTGCCTTTGATATCACCCATGCCCAGGCGGTTGGCGATGGGCGCGTAGATTTCCAGGCTCTCCAAGGC
>WJLP01000053.1 GCA_014728435.1 Candidatus Uhrbacteria bacterium | reverse complement strand
AGTTTAACCGAAGGCTTGCCGACTGGTTAATTTGGTATAACAGTAAGAGAGTTCATCGCTCCCTAAACAAAATGACGCCCATTGGGTATATTTTAAATCAAGAATCAAGCAAGGAGTGCAAAGTTGGGTGGGCGCGTACATACGCTTGACGTGAATATTGCAAGTGGGTAAGCTCATAAGACCGAAGAGCAATTTTTTAGCTCAATAGACGTTACTTTGTTCACCATTATTACTCATTATATGCCAGAAATTAAGCCAGAGATTGAAACATCAGCCAAGATAAAAGTTATCGGCGTGGGCGGTTCGGGAGGTTCTGCCGTCAACCGAATGATACAAGCCAAGATTCGTGGTGTGGAATTTATTGTCATGAATACCGATGTACAGGCATTGCACGCCTCCATGGCCAGTAAAAAAATCCAGCTCGGTAAAACCGTATCCCGCGGATTGGGCGCCGGCATGAACCCTGAAGTTGGCGCGCGCGCGGCTGAAGAAAGCGCTGATGAAATTCGCGAAGCCATGAAAGGCGCGGATATGGTTTTTATTACCAGTGGTATGGGCGGAGGTACCGGTTCCGGCGCCACACCCAAAGTGGCCGAAATAGCCCGCGAGCTCGGCATACTTACCGTCGCCGTGGTAACTCGGCCGTTTCAATTCGAAGGCTACCAGCGCAAAGCTATCGCGGAGGATTCGCATGAAAAACTCAATCAACACGTCGATACGATTATCACCATTCCCAACGATCGTATCTTGCAAATTATTGATCGTAAAACATCAATAATGGATGCTTTTGAAATAGTGGATGACGTACTGCGCCAAGGCGTACAAGGAATCTCAGATATCATTTCCGTTCCCGGTCTCATTAACGTTGATTTTGCCGACGCGCGCTCAATTATGGAAAACCGCGGTTCCGCGCTTATGGGTATCGGCAAAGGCAACGGCGAAAACCGTGCCGCTGATGCCGCCAAAGCCGCTATCGCCTCGCCCTTGCTCGAAGTCTCCATCGACGGAGCCAAAGGCATCCTGTTTACGGTCACCGGTGGGTCCAACTTGGGCATGTACGAAGTTACCGAAGCCGCCAAAGTCATCACCGAATCCGCAGATACCCAAGCCAGAATTATTTTTGGCGCCATCTTGGACGAGTCTTTAAAAGACGAAGTTAAGGTTACTGTAATGGCCACAGGTTTTGATGAGCGCCCCGGCCAAAATCGCTCCGTGGTTGCCGGCGGCTCATACAAACCCGAAGCCGCGACCGAAAAACTTTCGTTTCAAAAACCGGTTCCCGAAGCGCGTCCGCAAGCTCAATTTACCAAAACCGCCGAAACTCAAACCAACCAGTCGCAACAGCAAACTCAACCGGCCGAAGAACCAGCTCAACCCGTCGCTCAGGCCGAACCCAAGCCCTCTACACATCAGCCGCACATACAGCCGCCCAGCTACGCTCCGACGGGCAAAGAACAGCAGCGGCCCGCCCCGCCGCCGCGCGTGGCTCCCGAAAAAGAAAAAACCGAAGAAGAAGAGGTTGCGGATATACCTGCGTGGTTTAGAAAAAAAATGATGTAAAAAATAAAAATACCAATCATCAAGTTCCAATCACCAATCACCGCCTCTGGCGTGATCCCGCATATCCAAAATAATTAATAATATGTTGCGGGATAAATAACCAAAGATATCAAAAACCGAAGATCCAATTGGTATTTTTTTAGAGATATTGGGTATTGAAAATTTATTGGATATTGTTATATTGGTAATTGATGATTGTCATGGAGCTATGCATTGCCCGGTTTGTAATAATCAAGATACAAAAGTTGTAGATTCGCGTTTAAGCAGTGATGGTATCAGTATCCGCCGCCGGCGCGCTTGCGATGCTTGTGAGCATCGTTTTTCGACTGTCGAGGAGATAGCGCTTTTAGATACAACTATCATCAAGCGCGACGGCCGCCGCGAGGTGTACAATCGCGATAAAGTCACACAGGGCTTGCGCAAAGCTCTCGAGAAAAGATCTTACACAGAGGATGGCTTTCGCGGGTTGGTTCATTACATAGAAAGTGACATAGCCAAAAAAGGTTCAACGGAAATCACTTCATCGAATTTAGGCGACATCATAATGACCCACCTCCGCAACTTCGATAAAGTCGCCTACATTCGCTACGCCTCCGTCTACCGCGCCTTCGAAGATGTCCAAACCTTCCAAAAAGCACTGGATGAACTCCGCTCCAAACAAAAACGAAAGAAATGAAGCGACAACAATTAACAAATAATAGTTAAAAAATTATAAAGCGAGCGGAAAGTCAGATCTTTTTTATTTTATTTAAATTAAGGAGGTTTGCTCAGTTTCGGCATCAAAGGTAAAATGTTTGCATTATGTTAGAGATACCAAAATTTGATGCTCCAATTGTAGAGCGGGAGAGATCTGAAAAAGCCATAGATATCAAGCCGGATTCGGTTAGTATTTTGGGAATTGAGCTGGCACGCAACCCCGAGCCGGGTTTGCGTGTGCCGCCCTCCGAAAGATTTGCCGATTTCACCGAAGATAAGTTTTCATGGGGCTTTTGCAAAAAATTGCCAAGTCAGCAGCTCTGGACCAGCCGTTGCTGCTCGAGGGCGAGGCCGCAGTCGGGAAATCTTATACCATTGAATATCTGGCACATCTGGCAGGACGTGAAGTCTATCGCATGTCGTTAAATGGTCAAACTGATACAACGGATTTAATCGGCAAATGGGTACCGCGCACAGAGGGTTTGCGCAAGCGCGTAACAGCTCTGCTTGATAATCCAAACAAATGTAAAAGTGACGAAGCACGCTCGCTTATTGAATCTAAAAAAGTTACCGCAACTTCCGAAGCACAGTCAGAGGCAAAATCCAAAGGCGCGTCTAAGAATGTATACGAAGGTTTTGAACGCTGGGAAATGGAAGAGGTTTGCCGTTTGGAAGGCATCGAAGTCCCCGAAGGCGACTGGGCATGGCAAGATGGCGATATCCCCAAACAAATGAAAAACGGAGCTTGGTCGGTTTTGGATGAAGTTAACACCTGTGAACCGCAAATTCTAGTTCGCTTAAACGCACTTCTCGAGCGTGGCGGTCAGCTGGTTTTGTCAGAGGATGGTTTAAAAAGTGGTAGAAAGGCATCCCGACTTTCGTCTTTTTGCCACAGTCAACCCCCCGGGAGGAAGATACAAAGGGCGCATTCCTCTTTCCGCCGAATGGATATCGCGCTGGAATTATCAAAATGCGGGCGAATTGCCAAAAGAAATACGCGCAGCTCGTTTGGCGGCGCAGTTTGGTGTTCCGCAAAAAGCCGTTGCTTTGGAGGAGCTAAGAGCGGTTAAACCGGAATCTGTTAAGTCAGATGAATTGGTTGAGCTGTATGGTGCTGAGTGGGTTTCGGATTTGTGCGCCAAATATTCGGAGTTTGCCGAAAAAGCGCGGGAAATGCTTTTAGCGGGTGAAATCGGCAAAGATCAAAAGCAAGTTTTTGATTTTGATCAACGCGATGATGGTCGGTTTAAAGAGTATTTGCTGGCATTTCATGAAACTGGCAGAATGAGCCGGGTTATTAAGGAGGCCATAAGCTATACAATGCTTAATAAACTTAAATCAGCCAAAGATCGCAAAAAGTTGGAAGATGTGGCATTCACTTTAATAAAGATCGAGGAGCCCATACCGCGGAATGTACCCGAGCCGGAAAATCCCGATGAACCGCCTTTACCCGGTGGGGAAGAAGGTGGTGAAGAAACCGAGCTAGCGGATTTGATGAGGGAATTGGATGATTTGCATTTGCCTGAAGGGCACACTGAGCTATTGGGTGGTGCAGAAGCCGACCTCGCCCCCGAGCTCTCGCGCCTCATGGAACAAGAATCCTCCCGCCTCAAAGCCTTCTTTGGCCGTGATATCGAAGTCCCTCCTTTGCCCGAAGGCATAACCAAAGAGCAATTGGAATATTGGTATGAAATGGGCTATAAACTGGAATATTGGCCCAAACTTATCATGCAAGAAGACGCGGAATACCCGGGCTGGCAACATAAACCCGGCAAGCGCCATACTCCCGGTGGAAGCTCCGGCATAGAGTTCTACGATGTTCTGGCTCAAATCCAAAACCTACCCAAAAACAAGTCTAATCCTAATTTGCAAGATCTGGCTCCAAACGAACTCCCGGGCACTTGGCTCCTCCGCGATACAAGACCCAAACCAAACTATGATGATGGCAACCAGCAATACGAGAACGATTCCATTATGCGGGCAACTTTAGAAGAACTGGCAAGAACAGGCATCCTAAACACTGAAGCTAAGAGTGGTTTACGCAATAACATCCATCCCCAAGTTTTCGCTAAACCCGAGTTTTGGCAGGCAATGGCCAAAATGCTTAATCTCCCTCCGGGTGCAATAGTCCGCCTTCCCCGTGCCATCGAAGCCAATGTCATGGGCCAAGGCAAAGGATACCATGACACAGATACTTATGAATGGAACGAAGAGTGTTATGAGTCCGGCGTTCGCTTGATTTCTGGCTATTCGGGGTACGGCGGCGCTTCGTATGTGGGTTGGGATGACTATCCGGACGGCGGCATTGGCTTCCGCCCCCTGGTTATTTTCCCTTAATATCTTTGGATCTTTGGCCTTTGGCGCTCTGGAACTCTGGTGCGCTATGCCATATACTATGTACGGCTAATGCAGCCGGATTTATGGAGCCGGCCACGGAGGAAATGAGCGGATATTCTGCTCGTTTTTGTTATCACGCACCTATATTTATACAAGCTAAGATATGCGGGACCCCGCCAAAGGCGGTGGCATGTTGCAAGCTACGTGTTACATGCTAAAATATACCCATTATGCCCATGCCCAAAAAACGCACCAAAATCGTCTGCACCATCGGCCCGGCTACATCCGGCCCAAGCACTCTAGCCAAACTTATGGATGCGGGCATGAACGTGGCCCGCTTAAATTTTTCCCATGGCACGCACGCCGATCATAAAAAAATTCTCACGCGCGTCAGGTCAACTGCCAAGAAAAAAAGTTTGCCTGTCGCGGTCTTGCAAGATCTCCAAGGCCCAAAAATCCGCACCGGTGATTTGCCCGGCGATGGCATAGAACTCAAAGCCGGTGAAAAGGTCGTCCTCACAACATCAGCCAAATCCGCAAAAAACAAGATACCGGTTACTTACAAAAATTTGCATAAAGACGCCAAAGCCGGCCAAAAAATACTCATGGACGACGGCCTACTGGACATGAAAGTCGTCAAAGTCAGCGGCCGGGATATCCACTGTCTAGTCGGCACGGGCGGCCTGCTAAAGTCGCATAAAGGCATAAATTTGCCCGATACAAAAGTAAGCGCTTCAGCTTTGCCTCCCAAAGATAAAAAAGACGCGGAATTCGGAGTTATCAACGAGGTTGATTGGATGGCTCTGTCCTTCGTTCGCTCCGCCTCCGAGGTCCAAGATTTGCGCAAGCTTATTACCAAGTACGAAAAAAAGCATAAGAAAAAATCCCCAAACCCCATCCGCATTATCGCTAAAATCGAAAAACGCGAAGCCGTGGATGATATAGAAAACATACTTCAAGAGGTAGACGCGATTATGGTCGCAAGAGGGGATTTGGGCATAGAAATTCCGGCCGAAGAAGTTCCGCTCATCCAAAAATCATTAATCGAAAAAGCCCGCCGCGCCGCCAAGCCCGTGGTGGTTGCCACACAAATGCTCGATTCCATGATCCGCAATCCGCGGCCCACGCGCGCCGAAGTTTCGGACGTGGCAAATGCCATCATCGATCACACTGATGCCATCATGCTCTCCGGTGAAACCGCGGTTGGTAAATACCCGGTTGATGCGGTCAAAACCATGGCGCGCATTGCCCAAAAAACCGAAAGCTCCAAATTTGACGACGCGGATCTATCAGAAATCAAACGTTTTAAAAGCGACGAAGAAGCCGTTACCAATGTGGGCGCGATTCTTGCCAAGTCAACTTCCGCGAAGCTCATTTTGGCTACCTCCATGACAGGCAATGCCGCGCGTATCGTAAGCCGCTACCGCGCGGAACTCCCAATCCTGGTCGCCACGCACGATGAGCGCGTACGCCGCCAGTTGGCCATGTCTTGGGGCGTTACAGCTTTCACCTTACCCAAATACAAAGATGCCGACTCTTTGGTCGCAAACGCAATTTCTTACATTAAAGACAACAAATACGTCAAAACCGGAAACCATATCATACTAATCACCGGCACTCCGGTTGGTGTCCCCGGCAATATCAACTCAGTTGAAATCGTGAAAATCTAGCCAATTTTTAATAAGGCATCTTGATAAATATTTATTTTCAGTTAAGATCTGAAATGATGTATGAAGTATAAAAACACTCTACAAAAAGGATCTGTACGCTACCTTGTCTTTAAAGAAGGTGAAACCTGGTATGCTGTCGGTTTTGAATTCAATATAGTTGAGTCTGGTGATACACCTGAAGAGGCAATGCTTTTATTGTTTGAGGCGCTAAAGGGTTATCTTGAAGCAGCCAAAAAAATGAAGTTAAGGCCTAATGTGTTAAATCAAAAAACTGACCCGGAATACGAACAAATGTGGCAATCGCTAAAGAGCGGTAAAAGTAAAAAAGAAAAAATATTCTCTTCTGGTTCATTGAATATCGCGCAAGCGCTTCAGTTTGCCTAAAAGTATGTCACCAAGAGGAGTAAATAACTGGACGGCTTTGGATGTGATGAAGTTTCTTAAGGATAATAACTTTGTTCTTAGTCATTCACGCGGTAGTCATATATATTACCTTGGCAAATACGGCAAAGAGACTCGCCAAGTTTGCGTACCATTTCATGGCAAGGCATCAATTAAGCCAAGAACATTAAAAAGTATCATTCAACAGTCAGGGATTCCCAAAGAAAAATGGATCAATAGAAAGTAGTATCCTCAGTCGAAATTGTGAAAATTTAAAAAAGATCCGCTCCGGCGGATCTTTTCATTTCTTTGATTTTTAGTTTAAAGTCGTCTTTCCGATTCTCAATATCAACTCCCACTGTTCCTCGCTAACCGGCATTACCGAAAGTTTAGGCTGGCTTTTAATCGGTAAGATATTCAAAACCGGCGTATTGCGGATCTCGTCCTGGCTCACGGGCCTGGTCATCTCCACAAGCGGCTCCACGTCAATAACCGACCAGTTACCCTCGCTTGTGGTGGGGTCGTCATAAGCCTCGCTCACGATTTTCATCACGCCAACCACGCCCGGTTCCGGGTCCGTATGAAACATCAACGCCAAATCCCCGGGTTTCATCTCCCGGAGATTATTACGCGCCTGGTAATTGCGAACGCCGTCCCAACGCGTTTTTCCGCTTTCTTTTAGCATCTCCCAGCTAAAAACTTCCGGATTGGTCTTTACGAGCCAATATGCCATATATCCACAGCATAGCACGCTGACAGATTTTGACCAGTCACGTCGTTCGCGAACGACGTGACCAGTTTTTATCTTATTTATGTGTATTTAATGATTCTCTAATTCTTTTTAGCAAGGGTACGGATACGGAGCCAGACCTTTTTACTGATCGTTCTCTCAATCTTGCTGTTTCTTCATCCAGATATGCCTCAAAATACACAATTCTAAAAGGTCTAAAGTTACTATTAGAAGGAGTCAGACCCTTGTTATGCTCTTCCAATCTTCTCTCGAGATCGTTTGTTGATCCTTTGTAAAAATAGTTTTGATTTTTCTGGCTTTGTAAAATATAAAAATACCACATATTTATAGCATGAAGCTTTTTGCATTTTTGTCAATATGTGAATAATACAAAAATACCTCCAAATTGGAGATATTTTTGCGTCGTAAGCTAACAAACATGGCAAACCAAATATATGCACTT
>WJLP01000052.1 GCA_014728435.1 Candidatus Uhrbacteria bacterium | reverse complement strand
TCGGCACGGCGGCATTTATTGCCAATGCTTTGGGCGGCCCGGAGTACACCGTCATTTTCCATGGTACGGATCTGAAACGTGTAAAAAACCGCCGTAAACGCTGGCTGCTGCGCCTGATTTGCCGTAACGCAAAAGCTCTCATAGTAAATAGCGAGGCAACTAAAAAGATTCTAACAAGATTAATCCCAAGCGCAAATCCATTGGTGCTGACTCCCGGACTTGAACCATTTAAATTACCGGACAGAGCTGCATCGCGCGAGCAGCTAAACATATTACCGGATACAAAAGTCATCCTCGCCGTCAGTCGTCTCGTGGAACGCAAAGGAATCGACACGCTTATCCAAGCCATCGCGAACATCGAACATCAAACAACTAACAACGCTTCAGAAAAATCGAAGTTCGTGGTTCGTGGTTCGGAATTCGAATTAGTTATAGTTGGCGATGGCGAATATGCTGAGCCGCTCCACAAACTTGCTGAACTTACCAGAGTCAAAATACGCTGGGTGCCCAATGCCACGGATGATGAACTCTATGCCTGGTATGCGTCCGCAGATATTTTTTGCTTGCCGGGCCGTGAAACATCAGATGATGTTGAGGGTTTTGGTATGGTCTTTTTAGAAGCGGCCTATGCCGGCTTGCCTGTGATAGCAGGGGATAGTGGGGGCGCTTCGGAGGCAGTCGTTAACAATCAAACAGGCTTGCTCATTCCGCCAACTGTTGATGCTTGCGCTGAAGCAATCGCAAAGCTCATTAACGATCCGGATACTGCTAATCGCCTCGGCAAAACGGGTCGCAACCGCGTCATTACCGATTTTAATTGGGAAACACGCTGGGAATCCTTGTCGTCCAACGTCAAATGTCCAACGTCAAATGTCACCGACAAACCACCAACGTTCGACATTAGACGTTCGACATTAGACGTAAGTGTTGTCATTCCTTGCTACAACCACGCTAAGGAACTCAAAGCTACTTTGGAGTCAATCGCAAAGCAAACGGTTGGCGTCAAAGAAGTAATCGTCATCGACGATGGTTCAAGCGATAATCCCTCAAAAGTCGCAGAGCAATTCAAAGAACGGCTGCCACTCACATTCACGCGCTTCGTGCCAAACTCGGGGGCGCCGGCCGCGCGCAATCGCGGAGCTGAAATCGCAAGCGGCGAACTCATCATCTTTTTAGACGCGGATGCTGTATTAAAACCGCATGCCTTAGAGCTGATGCGCGAAGCTCTGGCAACTCATCCGCAAGCAAGTTATGCCTACGGAGATTTCATCTGGGGCAAGCGCTTATTCCGCGGCAAGCCTTTTAATGCTAAAGATCTGCGGCGTCGTAATTTTATCCATACATCTGCTTTAATTCGCAAAAATGTCTTCCCCGGTTTTGATGAAAAAATACTAAAATTTCAAGATTGGGATTTATGGCTGACTATGTTAAAGTCAGATAACATTGGCGTTTGGATACCCGAAGTGCTATTTAGCGTAACAGAGCGCAAAAGCGGAATGAGCCAATGGCTGCCCTCATTCATGTACAAAGTACCTTGGCCCATACTGGGATACACCCCAAAACTCATCACCAAGTATCGCCAAGCGGAACAAATCATTAAGCAAAAACACCAGCTAAATTAGCTCATAGCATTTAGCTGATACCGCCGGCGCTCAAGAGCTGATAGCCGGCTAACGGCTATATGCTATCAGCTAACGGCTTAATATTATGAAAGACCTGCACATCGTTATCGTGAATTGGAATACGCGCGACGAACTCGAGCGATGTTTAAAGTCATTGCCCGAAGCCTGCTGGGATCTGCATTGGGAATGTGTCGTGGTTGATAACGGCTCTGTCGATGGTTCGGCCGAAATGGTTGAGCGCGTTTTTGCCGATGAAGAAAGAATAGACTTGCTTGCCAACAACTATAACCTTGGCTTTGCCGCCGCTTGCAATCAAGGAGCGGTTCAGCACAAATCCCGGCATGTGCTATTGCTCAACCCGGATACGGTGTGCCCGCCAAATTCACTTACCGAGCTTGTCCGCAGAATGGATTTAAACCCGCATATGGGTATTATGGGTCCGAAATTGTTAAATCACGACGGATCTTATCAGCAAAGCGTTAGGCGGTTCCCGTCTGTTTTAAGTCAGCTGTTGATCTTGCTCAAATTGCACCATATTCTCCCCTGGCTGCCGCTTCTGAAAAAATATTTTGCGGATGATATAGATCCCAATAAGGCGCAAGAAGTTGACCAGGTTATGGGGGCTTGTTTTTTAGTGCGGGCCGAATGCTGGGATGAGATGTATGGCTTGGATAAACGATACTTCATCTGGTTTGAGGAAGTGGACGCGTGCAAAAGCGCCAAGAAAAACGGTTGGCTGGTTTGGTATGAGCCGTCGGTTGCCGTCATGCACCACGGCGGCCGCGCTTTTGGCAAAGCTTTAACCCTTAATAAACAAAGATATTTTAATGACAGCTTAAAAAAATACATGCGCAAATGGCACGGTTGGCCGGCTTGGCTCATTGTCAGCATTTTACACCCCGTATCCCTGGCTTTGGCGTCTCTAGTATCTTTACTTAGAAAAATGCAGTCATATTTATATTCTGAATCCGATAAACAAAAACCTATTAACGAAAGGGAAAAGCGGTTTGATCCAAAGCACAAGAAGTTGTTTGATTTGATTTGCAGGCGCGATACCAGAGAAATGTATTATTGGTTCTTGGGGATTGTGTTTTTCGAAATCATCTCCTTCATAACATTGGATTTTGAGCTCACAAGAACACTTATAACTCTTGTCGCCGCGCTTGGTTTTGCATATTTGGCCTATAAAAAACCCGGGCTCGCCTTGGCGGTTGTGGGTTTGGAAATATGGATTGGTGGTTTTGGTTACTTAATGGTGTTGGATACCGCTATTCTAAATTTGGGGATTTTGGAAATGGGCGTGTCTTTGCGCATGGTGTTAATGATTGCTTTTGCGCTGGGTTGGGGTGTAAACGCGATTCGGGCAAAAATTTGGCAATACTGGAGGCTTGATGAACTGTTTTTGGTTCAGGCTTGGGTTTTTGTAGCGCTCATGATTTTGGCCGGGACCTTTCACGGGTTCTACCTCAACCAACCGCATGTCATCCAAGACGCCAATGCTTGGGCTTTCTTACTTTATTTTATCCCTGTACTCGATATTGCTCATCGCTACAAAAACAGCCTGATCCGGCATGCTAAGGGCGCGTTTGTAGCGGCCGCTATCTTTTTGCCCATTAAAGCGCTGGCTGTCTTTTATATCTTTTCCCATGGAATCACGGCTCTCGCCGATCCGCTTTATACCTGGATACGCGATACCAGAGTGGGAGAGATGACACCGGCCGGAGGCAATGTTTTTCGAGTTTTCTTTCAATCCGGTATATATTCAATCGTTATACTTTTCTTTTTGTTCGCTTATTGGATTCAATACGGCGGGCCGGCGGATAAAGACAAAGTTACCTCCAAGCTTTTCAGCTCTATTCCATGCTATTTGCCCAGGTATGGCGTGATAGTGCTTTGGGTAATCAGTGCAACTATGGTCATCATCAGCCTGTCGCGCAGTTTTTGGTTTGGCGCGGCTGTCGGAGGCGCAGTGGTCTTGGCATTGGGTTTAATTAAATTCGGTCAACTTCCATGGAAAGCATGTCTGAAAGGATTGGGAGGTATTGCCGGGAGCGTGCTTGTTTTGGCCGCAATACTGTATTTCCCGTTTCCGAAAGTCGGTGATGTATCATTGGCCTCCATGATTAAAGATCGGGGCACGGTAACCGACGCGGCCGGCGCCAGCCGTTGGAATTTACTCCCGGCCATGTGGGAAAAGATCGGCGAGAGTCCTATTATCGGCAGCGGTTTCGGCAGTACGGTTACTTATGAAAGCCGAGATCCGAGAATTCTCAAAGATAATCCGGACGGCATTTACACGACTTATGCTTATGAATGGGGTTGGTTGAGTTTTTGGGTAAAATTCGGCATTTTTGGCCCGCTTATAGTGCTTTGGCTTGTAATATCGCTTGCTTGGCGATCATTAAAAGCGTCCTTTCCATGGTGGATACGTGCCGGCATGGTTGGGAGCATTGCTTGTTTTTCCGCGGTTCATATCTTTACACCATATCTAAATCATCCACTTGGATTTTCATTCTTGCTATCGCTCGAAGGTATTTTAGCCATGGGGCGGGATAATACTGACAACTTACAACTCACAACTAACAAGAGTTGATATGGTTGGTCTAAGCCAACAAGTTAAAATAATACAAAGTGACTCTGGTGTTGAGTCATTAACTTTTTCTGTTGATGCCGAGCCTGACAACTCTAAAGTCACCCAGCAAATCAGAGAATACTTGGCGGGTTATCGTCAAAATTTTAACGTTAAACTCAACCCCAAGGGCACTCCTTTTCAACTTAACGTCTGGCGAGCTTTGCAAACTATCTCTTTCGGCCAAACTGCAACCTATCAAGACATCGCCAACAAAATAGGACAGCCAAAAGCTGTCCGTGCAGTCGCGAACGCTATCGGCGCCAACCCGATAGCTATCATAATTCCATGCCATCGCGTCATACGATCTGATAGATCTCTGGGTGGTTACAAGTGGGGAGTCGAACTTAAGAAGCGGTTGCTAAAACTAGAGTCTTTGACCTGCTAGATAATCCTTAGCACTCATCCGGCGCTTTCCCTCGGGTTGTAACTCTAAAATCTCCAACGCTCCATCACCACAGGCGATATACAACTTACCATCTTTTATAACCCATTCACCAGGTTCGGAAACCGTAGTTCGTAGTTCGTTATTCGTAGTACGAGTCTTAAAGATCTTGACCCTCTTATCATCTTTGATCGTGTAGGTCCCCGGCCATGGATCATAAGCCCTTACCAACCTCTCGATTTCATCAGCGGATTTTGACCAGTCGATTTTACCATCTTCGCGTTTCAAAGTCTTGCAATAAGTAGCCTCATTGTGAGACTGCTCTATTGGTTCAATTTTGTGTTCAATAAAGTCTGCAAGTACATCCGGTAAGAGTAAAGCACCTATACAAGCTAATCGGTCATGAACCATGCCGCCCGTATCATCAACCTTAATCTCGGTCGTCTTCTGCGCCAAGGTGGGGCCGTGGTCCATCTTGGCGTCCATAAGCATGATCGTAACTCCCGTCTCTTTGTCGCCCGCGGCAATCGCTGATTGCACGCATGAGGCTCCGCGATGCTTTGGTAGTAGGGAGCCGTGAACATTGATTACGCCATGCTTGGGCAAATCGAGCACTTTCTGCGAAATAATTTTGCCGTAACTTACTACTACATAAGCATCTATTTGGCGCTCCCCTTGGATCCGCTTCAGTGTTGAATAAGAAGATTCTGCCTTGATCGAGTCCAATTGTAAAACCGGTATTCCATGCTTTTCGGCCAACATTTTAACCGGAGGCTTCGTAACATCCTGATGCCTGCCAACCTTCATGTCACGCTTGGTTACAACAGCCTTAACTTGGAAGCGATTATCATCAATAAGCACCTGTAGAGAAGGTGTTGAAAAATCCGCTGTCCCGAAAAAGATAATTGAATATGGCATAAAAAAGTGTCGCCTGTTACTAACCACCCACAAGAACTTTCGCAGTTCACAGGTTGTTAAGATACATATAAAATACCTTATTTTAGCATAAAAAGTCAATACAAACAAGGGGATTGACATCTTATATAAATACTGCCTAAATAAATGGCAACAACCGCACAATCACAAGCGAGGGACCATGATACCGGAAGCCGCGTATAGTTATGATTGTTTCTGTAATCTGGTGAAAATAGCGCAAGTCTTTCAAGTCCACGAAGATATTAACGGCTCAATCGGAATACCAATAGACAATCGAATCAGCGATGACAGGGTCAACTTTTTCGCGCCGCGAACCGAGCGAGGATATCTACTCAGAGTCTTGCGCTTGAAGAATTTCGCCAATCCCAAAAAAGGTAAACACCGTATGCCGTATTACATCTGGACTCCATGGGGAGAATTCTCGCAAGAAGCCAGAGATGACTTGGATTGGCAAAAGCTTGTGCCGCCAATTCTTCGCGAGCTCAATGTCTCTTCTGTCCATGCCTTTTCCTGTGCGTTTACCGGCCATGACGGCTGGGCTCATGCGATTACGCAAGTTGCAGGTAAAGAATTGCCATGGCCGGAACTGATCAAATATTGGAACCTGGAACTTTTCCGCGGTTACAAGCAAAGCGAGCTTTACCACAAACAGACGGCCGAGGACGCCAACATGTATGAATTCTTGGAAGATCTCCGGCGCGAGAAAAATCAAGAACACACCCTGATTCGCGAACTATGGAACAAACATTGTACTCATTGGCTCAAAGAGAACGGCTTTTAAACCCAAGCTCCGCTTACGCCCGCAACTCTGCGAGGCTTTTTTTAAATTGCCTAAACCCTCCGGGCGGAGCCCTATAGGCGGAGCCT
>WJLP01000051.1 GCA_014728435.1 Candidatus Uhrbacteria bacterium | reverse complement strand
CTGCGCGGTTTCCTTATCAAAACCCAAACCGCCAAATTCCGGCAAACGCACCATGGTTTCCTTGATCTGCTCCGGCACCAGCTTGCCTTTGGCAAACTTTTCCACGATGTCGCGCATACTGCTGCGCGCTTTCTTGCCCATGGAATGCATCCCCAGCCTGTTTACCAATTCAGACACCGCGCCCGAATACGAAACCGGCTTAAACAGCACCCTTTCTTTGGGCCAAGCAATGTATCTGATTCCCAACTCATCCAAATAAGATGTCAGTTCATGGTTAAACAAATCCCTAAGCGGCCAGAAAACCTTTTCCAATATAATCTTAACAATCTCCCGTATGTCATCTTTGGAAACATTGGCGTTAATCAAATTTTTATACAGTTCATTTAACCCGTTCGGAACCGTTCTAAAACCCAAAGTAGTGTTTAAAATCGGCGTTTCCACCATGTCAAAAAAATGCTCTTGCGATAAATTGTATTGTTCAATTAAATCAGAGTAAACCGCGTCCGCGGTCTCCATAAAAAAATCCTGCACCCCTTGGGGCAAATCAATAAACCGTTTGTAAATCTTTCTTTCAACCATATTTATTCTTCACCTTTATATAACAATTTCTGCGTTCTCCGTTTTATCTCATATTTATTCCTCTTTTCATTATTATCCAAGCCGCTCACATCAGGAGTCGAAAAAGCCTCATCCCTAAACCTGATAGCCGCTGTATCCGTCTCACCGTTATTTCTTTGTTTTTGCGCCTCATCAACAATATTGGCAAACATCAATTGAATATTATCTTTATGCTTGGGATCCCCGGTGGACATCGCGTTATACATCTGTTCCTGGTCTAGATTTTGCAATTTCTCCTGCATTATGCGGAAAGCCTGACCCTGATTGCCAACTTGTTTGGACAATGACGCCAAAGCGCCAAGTGTTTCTTCGCTATAATCATCCTCTGTCTGAATTTTATTAACCAAATCGGTAACAGTAGCATCAAAAGCCCGCCTGCCTTGTTCATTGGCAAACTCACCCGTCTTTTTATCATGACCGAATAAAAACTCACTGGAAACATTATGTTGCAAATACTTTTCCGCAATTTCCGCTCGTTTCTCCTCCAGCGCATTTATATCAACACCACCGGATCTACCTCCACTGCTAATATCTGCTAGATCCTCCAAATCTTCAGCTAATTGCTGTGCGATGGGTGGTGATAACACCGTCCCAATAGCACCCGCGTCTTCTGCTCCGGTGCCCATCGCCGGCAAATTGTTTGTAATTTGATTCTTCACGTTTACATCCTGAACTTTGGATAAAACTTTTTCTTCAGTTTTAGCCGTCTTATCAAACCTGTTTGCGGCAATTATTTTTGCTTTCTGATCCGTGCCCTCGGGTGGCGCTTGTACCGCATGATAACTCTCGCCGTCCTTGGAAACATTAATCGTATAATTTTGATTATTTAACTGCTGTTCATTTAATTGATTTCCTGACGCGTCCTTACCCGTCAATATGCTCTTAACATGCGCTCTGCCTTCATCGGTTTCAGCGTAATCCAAATGCGCTTTCATATACTGCCCCTGCTTACCGCGCATAAACTTCTTATACTCCTCATCTCGTCTGCCTTTGGCCGTAACCCTGCCTTCCTCATCAATCCAACCTTTAGCCTGAGCAAAAGGCAAAGCATAAGCCGCGTGCATGTAAGCTTCGGGCTTAACACGCCTCTCGCTTTCCAAATCACTGGCATCCTTCTCTGCTTGCGACTTCATGTCAGAGGCATCACCCGCTAAAGCCGGATTTTTATCTATCATTTCTTTGATCTTCTTTGCCGTATCTTCATCACCCTGAGCTAAAGCCGTTGCCTTTGCCTCTTTCAAGACTCCCGACATTTGTTGTTGTGTCATCATTTTTGCCCTTGCTTCCACATCAGCATCAGTCGCCTCTGCGGGCAATTCCGCTTTTGCTTTTTCTTTATTATCCTTATTTAATTGCTCCATGGTCAGGCTGCTTGTAGCTTGTTGCGCCAATGCCAAATTAGCACCATAGGCATCACCAAGGCGCGCGCCCGCTTTTGGCTTGCCGTCCGGCCCAATTAAACGATTACGCTCATTTTGCAAATACTCCATTTTCTCGGCCGCGTTCATGCCCGCCATTACTTCCTGCATGGCGCTGGCTCTTTCCTTGGCCGCTTTTTGCGGCGCTCCCGCCACAGCTCCAAGCTTCTTTTGTACAGCCATGGGCGCGTAACCAAACACACTCGACTGCCTTGCCTTTCCGGCAAGCTCGGATAATTTACCTGTCCTGGCCTCGTATTCCTTGCCGGCCAATAAGGCGCCTTTGCCGGCCAGCTTGGCACCGCCAACAGCCACCCTGCCGCCCGCTCTTGCCGTTCTACCAACCGCCCTGCCGGCAAGCGCGCCCGCGCCCAAACCGGCCGCCAAGCCAAACCCGCCTTTACCGCCGCGCAATTTGCCAACCAATTTTTCCGAGCCCGGAGCCACGGCTGTCGCAAAATTAACCGAAGCTTGTACCCCAACCAACATAAAAGCAACCATTATAATGAAAGTCGCAAAAACCCGCGGGTCGCCAAACTCCGACGGTGCTATCTGATCACTCTGCGATGTTTGCTGAAATTGAGTTATCTCGGAACTGGCCTTATCCGGATCATACAAACCCGCCGGACCAATTAAATCCGCGTTTCTCTGCGCCATAGCTAACGACAACCACAAAAAGAATGCCATGGTGGGCCCGCCAACCAAAGCCGACGACAACTTGCTCCACCATTTGCTTGTAAAAGGAGCCAAGGCGCCTTTAAGCGGGCTCGGTAAAGACCAAGCAAAAAACGCCGCCGGTGAAGTAATCAATAAAAACCATAACATGATAATGCGCGCCAAAAAGAAAATCAGCATTATCAAAATTAGTGAAATGGAAATTGATAAAATCCACACTGCGAATCCGGCCGCCACTAAAATACTCATCAAGCTCCATGGACTTGCTCCGCCGGCTTGTTGCAACGAAATTGTAATCTCATCACCCTCAAAATCAATGGCACCTGTTGTATCGGTAAGCCGCATAATTTTTCCTATTCCCAAAGCGCTCACAAAATTACCTCCGGCGGCCTGCTTAAACCCGTTTACAAAAGTAAGCACTATAACCTGTGAAAAATCTATTAAAAGACCTATTAAAGTTTTGGAAAAATTTATTAATACGGCCATAATCAACAACTTGGGCAAAACTTGGCGATAATGAAAATCCTTTGGGTAGCCGATAATCGTGGCAAACGCCGAAACCAAAACAACCACAATAAAAAACATGTTCACAGTATCGCGAATAAGCGGCCAACCGATTGTAACCGGTGTGGCATCCACAAAATTATTGTACTGCACTATGCTTATGAGCAATTCAATCAAAAAGATAAGCACATAGCCCATAAGCTCGGCAAACCAAACAACAACTTTGGCTAAAATGGCAATAGCCCAATTGGCAACTGTCTGGGTAATGCTTGGATTTTGAGCTATGGCCGGCTCTACTACAAACAATAAAACCGCGACCGCGGAAAGCATCAACGCGCCTAAAAAAATCTTCTGTCGTTTTTGCCGTCTAACCGCCTCTGTCAGCTCATCGTTTTCCCTAACTCCCAAAAGATGATTGCGCAAAAAATACCACAGCGATTGCTTTCTCTGTTTCTTAGAGATGGGCTGTTTCTGCATATTCATCTTTACACCTAATTATAGCACAAAACCCAATCTCGGAGGTTTAATTCATCCACAGCTGTCCCAAATTCTCAACTTCTCACATTCCCAGCTTCCCATCTTCTCAACTTCTCAACTTCTCATATTCTCAAATTCTCATCTTCTCAAACTTGTAACGTTAAGTTTTCTCTGGTACATTATTGTGGTTCATGAGCAAGGATTTAAGCGTTGATTTTTTAGAAACTTCAACGGATCGCGGAGCCAAAAAGAAAACCATGATCATCGCGGTCTTTTTTGCGTGTTTTGTTGGAATCCTGGCGACCTTGGGCGCGGCCGCCTCATATCGAGCCGCCACTCACGGCACAAGTATCTTCTCCGAATTCGGCCGCCTGCCCGGTATCGCCGAAATCAAAGAATTCGCCTCGGGCGACGGCACGGCGGATGCCAACGCTTTAGCCAAAACCCCTGACGACAGAGTCAATATCCTTTTTTTGGGCGTTGGCGGCGAAGGCCATGACGGCGGCACGCTCACAGATACCATTATCTTGGCCTCCATCGATACCAAAGAAAAAAAGTTCGCCATGCTTTCCATTCCGCGCGATCTGGCTTACCCTATCGGCAATAGCAAATTCCGCAAAATAAATACCGTGCACGCGCTTTACGAAATGAACCACCCCGGTGAAGGCGCCGTTAAAACGGCAGAGGCCATGAGCAAACTCCTGGCCGTACGCATCGACCATGTTGTAAGAGTCGACTTTCAAGGCTTTTCCAAATTTATTGACGCGCTTGGAGGAATAGATATCGAAATAGAACGCAGTTTTGTAGACAATTCTTACCCGGCGCCCAACCACAAATACCAAACCGTGAGCTTTCAAAAAGGGCCCGCGCACCTAGACGGCGATGACGCGCTTAAATACGTACGCTCGCGCCATGGCACAAACGGTGAAGGGTCTGATTTTGCCCGCTCCCGTCGCCAGCAAATTGTAATCCACGCCATCCGCGACAAACTGCTTTCCATGGGCACGCTCGCCAACCCCAAAAAACTTAGCGAACTCTACGGCGTGGTTTCCGATCACATAGCCAGCGACCTCTCTGCCTGGGATATGATTGCCCTTGCCCCCATGGCTAAAGATTTCAACCCGGACAGCATCACCATGCGCGTTTTAACCGATGCGCCCGACGGCGAGCTGGTTCCGGCCAATGTAAACGGCGCTTACATGCTTTTTCCGCGCAAACCCGACTGGTCCGAAATCCGCACCATCGCCGCCAATCCTTTCATTACCAAAGAACAAGAAAAAGCCCAACTCCAACCCAAAACCGATGTTGTGCTGGAAATCAAAAACGGCACCAACTACGAAGGCTATGCTTTCCGCGTCTCGCAAAAAATGAAATCCTTGGGCTATAAAGTGCCGGATATCGGCAACGCCGAACACCGTGGCTATGAGCGTTCAATCATTTACGACCTGACCGGCGGCCAAATGCCCGAAGAGCTCGTCCGCCTTAAAAAAATCATCGATGCCGACATCTCCAGCGCCGAACCTCATGAGATCCCGGATTCCAACGAACGCACAATAACCACCGAAGATATGGCAACCGAAACTCTAAGCTCGCCAAAAACCCAATTTCTCATCATCCTGGGCGAATCCAGTTTGGGGTTAATCCAGCCTTACGCAACCCCATCGCAATAAACAAATACCTCCCAAATAAATCCCAATATAACCAAACATATGGTTCAATTTTGTTTTTGAAAACTGGACTACTAACTTCGCAGTCCAAATTATCACGCTTTGTCGCGACATGCCCCACGATGCAGTAAACGACAGATTAATCCGACAAATCGAGAAGCTAACGATTCGTTCAGATATAAAGATTTTATTCATAGATTAAGAATCGCCCGTAAAGAAACAAAAGAAACGATCCACTGTCTATTATTGTTAAAAGCGGGAAACGCAACCAAAACCAAAGAAATCGACAAAATCGTTTCCGAAAGATTTGAAATCAAAAACATCCTCTCAAGCATGATTTCCAAGGCCACTAAAAAATAGTTTGGTATTATTTGTTTCTTGGTTAATATCTGAAATATATTTAATCACGCCCCCTTGATTAATCTTAAAAATCATGGTAGATTCCCCGCATGTTAAAGCGCAATAAAAGTATCCCCAAAGTCGCCATTGTGGGCCGCGCCAATGTTGGCAAATCCACGCTCTGGAACCGGCTCAGTGAAACCTCCAAAGCCATTGTTTCCGGTACGCCCAATACAACCCGCGACAGAAACACCACCAACTGCGTCTGGCGTGGCGGCATGATTGAAATTATCGATACCGGCGGAATGGATGCCGACCCCCAAGACATAATCCAAAAAGGCATCATCACACAAGCCGAACTGGCCATCAAAGAAGCTGATTTGGTTCTTTTTTTAGTTGATGTAAAAAGCGGCATCCTGCCCCACGACGCCCAACTTGCCAAACGCGTCCGTGAACTCAACAAGCACACCATCTTGGTTGCCAATAAAGCCGATAAAGTCGGTGACACAGGCGAAGCCATGGGTAAAGAACTCTGGAAGCTCAAGCTTGGCGAACCCATCGCCATCAGCTCAGCCAGCGGCCGCGGCATCGGCGACCTGCTCGATATTATCTGGGAAACACTTTTAAAGCGCAACAAAAAACCCGTAGAACCCGAAATCGAACAATCGCTTAAAATCGTTTTCATGGGCCGGCCCAATGTTGGCAAATCCTCTCTTACCAATGCCATCTTGGGTCACGAGCGCTCTATCGTTTCACCCACCGCGCACACCACCCGCGAACCGCTCGACATCAATTTCCTTTGGGATGGCAAGCCCGTAACTTTAATCGACACCGCCGGACAAAGAAAAAAAGCTCGCGTGAGCTCTAGAATCGAACGCGACTCAATCGACCGCAACCGCGAAGCTCTCTACCGCGCCGATGTGGCCGTACTTGTACTAGACGCAACCGATGACCCGTACAAACAAGACAAAAACCTGGCCGGATTATTAAAAGATGCCAACCGCGGCTTAATCATTGTGGTCAACAAATGGGACCTGGTTAAAGACAAAACCAGCAAAACCGCCAAACATTATGAAGATGAAATCCGCGCCGCTTTGCCGTTTTTAGCCTGGGCGCCCATTATCTTCACTTCCGCGGCCAAACGCCAGCGCGTGCACGAAATCTTAAAAACCGCGTTTAAAATCCAAGAAGAAAAACACCGCATCATCAGCGACAACGCTTTGGATAAATTCCTCAAAAAAGTTCTACAAAAACAAACACCGCACGCGGTCTCCGGCACCAAGCGACCGCACGTGCACTCCGTTATCCAAACCCACACCGACCCTCCCCGCTTCGAAATCAGCTTGCGCGGCAAACAAAACAAACTCCAAGACAGCTGGATTCGCTTTTTCACCAACCAGCTCCGCGCCAAATTCGGCTTCCAAGGGTGCCCCATCATTGTTAAAACCGTGCATGATGCAACGCCAATGCCAGCCCCCAAAGGCCACCATCGCCGCAAAAAACCCATAGGCCGCAAAGGTTTCCGCTACTAAGACAAAGAAAACAAATTCCAAGGACACAAGCACAATTTAGCCCACAAATCCCAACCAATCTGTTTTTAAATTGATATTTAAAAATTTATAATTTGTTTGTATCTTGTATCCTTGTAATTATAACTCTTTATAGTTTACAGCTTATAGTTTATAGTAATTTGGTATGAAGCTAATCATCGGCCTCGGTAATCCGGGCAAAGAATATGAAAGTACCCGGCACAATGCCGGTTTTTGGGTTTTGGACAATTTCGCCGATTCACTTGGCGCCGATTGGCAAAACTCCCGCAAGCACAAAGCACAAATATGCAAATGCCAAATCGGCGAGCATAAAACGGTGCTGGCCAAACCGCAAACCTACATGAACCTAAGCGGAGAATCCGTTTTATCACTCATGCTATATTATAAAGTTGACGCCAAGCACACGCTCATCATCCATGACGAACTGGATCTCGAACCCGGATGTTTTATTTTTACCAACGGCGGATCCGCGGCCGGCCACAACGGAGTCAAATCCATCTACGAACTCACCGGTAAAAAATTCCCCCGCCTTCGCGTCGGCATCGGCCGCCCGCCCAAACCCGGCCCCGCGCCCCGCGATT
>WJLP01000050.1 GCA_014728435.1 Candidatus Uhrbacteria bacterium | reverse complement strand
TTTAACCGAAGGCTTGCCGACTGGTTAATTTGGTATAACAGTAAGAGAGTTCATCGCTCCCTAAACAAAATGACGCCCATTGGGTATATTTTAAATCAAGAATCAAGCAAGGAGTGCAAAGTTGGGTGGGCGCGTACAAATGGTTGACGGATTTTTAGCATTTGGTTATTATGATTATATCGGCTTACCAACCGACGATCTTAGATTTAAGATCACAATTAAAGAAAAGAGTGCCATACTTAACGTACCCAGTATCGAATACCGCGTACAGCGTTAAGGAATGGAATTCGGGTGGAACCGCGGTTCATGCTTGTATCATGGCATGGATCGTCCCGGCGAGATTTCTGAATAACAGAGATCTGGCCGTTTTTTAACAGCCAGATATTAAATAACAGATACTATAAATATATGAATATTGAGACAATGAGACATAGCGCGGCACATGTGATGGCGGCCGCGATTCAAAGATTGTTTCCTGAAGCCAAGTTTGGCGTTGGGCCAACTGTTGATTTTGGTTTTTATTATGATGTTGATATTGGCAGGGCGGTGACGCCGGAGGATTTGGAAAAAATTCAGGCAGAGATGAAGAAAATTGTTAAGGAGAACCCCGTGTTTGAAAGAAAGGAGATGAAGATCGATGAAGCTATTGAGTTGTTTAAGAGTTTGAACCAGCCGTTTAAAGTCGAGTTGCTTACAGATCTTAAAGAAAAGGGAACTACTAAAATTAGCGATGAGGAGGCGGCGGATATCGACCCGACTAAAACCGATGTCGCGACTGTGTATACATTGGGGGATTTTACTGATTTGTGTCGCGGGCCACATGTGGAAACAGCGGATCAGATCGGAGTTTTTGAGCTGAATAAAATCGCGGGAGCTTATTGGAGGGGTAAAGAGGATAATCCGCAGTTACAGAGAATTTATGGATTATGTTTTACGACGCAAGAGGAGTTGGAGGGGCATAAAGCATTACTGGAGGAGGCAGAAAAACGCGATCATAGAAAATTGGGCAAAGAATTGGATTTGTTTCATATAGATGAAATGGTTGGCTTGGGATTACCGCTTTGGCATCCAAAGGGCGCGATTTTGTGGCGCGTGATTGAGGATTTTTGGTATGAAGAACATTTAAAGAACGGATACGGTTTGGTAAGGACACCGCATATCGGCAAGCAGGCCTTGTGGGAGACGTCCGGGCATTGGGGTTTTTACAATGATTCCATGTATCCGCCCTTGGAAGTGGGCAAGAGCCTGAAAGATGAGCAGGAAGAGCAGGAAGTGGCTGTAAGCGAAAGATATTTGCTTAAACCCATGAATTGCCCGTTTCATGTGCAGATTTATAAAAACAGCATGCATTCTTACCGAGATTTTCCGTACAGATGGGCGGAGACGGGTACGGTTTATCGATATGAAAAGAAGGGTGAACTTTCCGGGTTGGTGCGTGTGCGCGGGTTTACGCAAGATGATGCGCATATAATTTGCAGAGCCGATCAGGTTGAGGATGAGTTGAAGAAAGTGGTGGATTTTACCTTGTTTATGTTTAAGGCGTTTGGTTTTGATGTGAATGATATTAATGTTTATCTGTCTGTCAGGGATCCGAATGAAGCCAAGTCGATCGGATCGGATGAGGGTTGGAGATTTACCGAGGAAGTTTTGGAGAAAGTCGCCAAAGATAAAAATTTAAATATCAGCAAGGATGTGGGCGGTGCCGCGTTTTACGGTCCTAAATTGGATTTTAAGCTTAAAGATGTTTTGGGGCGCGAATGGCAGTGTTCGACATTGCAGTTTGATTTTAATTTACCCGAGCGGTTTAAGATGACTTATGTAAACGCGGAAAGCGAGGAAGAGCAGCCGTACATGTTGCACAGAGCGTTGTTTGGTTCGTTTGAGCGGTTTATCGGGCTTTTGATTGAGCATTACGCGGGGGCGTTTCCAACTTGGATCGCGCCCGTGCAGGTTGCTTTATTGCCCGTGGCGGACAGGCATATTGAGCCGGCGCGTGAGTTTGCCAAAGAGCTTGTTGAGAAGGGTTTTCGTGTTGAGGTGGATGAAGCCGGTGAATCGGTGGGTAAGAAGATCCGTAACGCGGAAATGAAAAAAGTGCCGTACATGATTGTGTATGGCGATAAGGAGATGGAGGGCAATTTGATGATAAGGAAACGCGGTCAAGAAGAGCAGATGCAGTTAAGCAAGGAAGAATTTATAGAATCTTTGCGTCAAGCTATTACTGAGCGGTCGGTGTAGGCGGTTTCAGAAATATAAAAACCCTCGTTTTGGCGAGGGTTTTTTTTGCTTGTTAATTATGCCGCCTCTCTTAAAGTGTCGCGCTGTTCATTTCTGGCTTCGCGTAACATTTCTTTAATTTCATCAATTTTGGCTTTGGGGACATTGTGTTTGTTGAGCTTTTTGGCGATATTTCCCATTAAGCTGCGAACTTTGAAGTCACTGCCCTGTTCCAGTTCGTTGGTGAATTTATTCAAATCAGAAATGATATCATTGGAAGCGGCTTTATATTCCGAACCCAGAGCGTTAGAAACTTTATTTTTTATCGCTTCTCTTTCGCCGGCTTTTTCCAGGTCGGCGCTCAGGAGTTTGCCGTCTATTTCCGCGACAGCTTCAACCAGTGCTTGTTGGACGGTGGCATCTTCATCGGTGACAGGTGTTAGTTCGCTGGCGGCTTTAAGCATCACATAGCGAGTGGCTTCGGCCGGTTCACCGACGCGCATGGTGTTAAGTTTGTTTAAGTTTTGGAATTCGGGTGATAAGTCGGCGCCGGCATTGATCATGTCTTTTACGCGCGATGTAACATCTTTGATACTTTCTTTGATAGCTTTTTTAGCCGGCTTTTCGTTTGCTTTGATGAAGCTGCTGACTTTATCCCATTCGGCGCGCGCGTTGGGTAAAATGCGTGCCGCCCACTCCACACTGTAGATAGGTTCGCTGATGCGTTCACGAGAAGTGCCGGTTTCGGTTGTTCGTGCCTTTAGGCCGGTTTTTTCCGCGTACCCCGCCGATTCGGCCGCGGCGCGGCGCTTGCCTAAGCCTTTTGTTTCAGCTTGCGGCGCGCGACCCATGCCTTCGCCGGTGGAAGGATTCATACCTTCGGGATAGCCGAGGAGTTGGTTAATTTCGTCAATAATTGCATTATGCTTTCCTGCGGCATCCAGATCGTCTTCTTGCAGTGCTTTATCGCGCAGGGCGGATTGTTCCACGTAATAGACGGGGTCCAGTTCTTGCAGTTTTTGCTTTTCTTTGGCTGTTAGGGATTCGGATTGCAGTAATTCATTTCTATGGTCGTTAATTTCTTGCCAGATTTGGGCGGAGCGTTCGCGTCCCAGGATCTCATTGCTTTTAGCAACTTTTTCGGCAAAAGCATTTACATATTCCAAGGCGTCTTTGAATCGGCCTTTCTCACCTTGGAGCTTGATGCCTCCTTGCTCTTTGATTTGGTTGTTGGCGTAGTTCCAAAGGTCGGCTGCGTATTTGCGGCCGGCTTCACCTCCGCCAAATGCTTCGACGGAACTTTGGATTCTATCTTGGCGTTCAGCTTCTTCTTTTTTGCTTCTTAAAGTAGGCGCTTCGCGGGAAGCTTTTTCTTCGGAGAGGATTACTTTGGGTTCGTGTTTGAAGTCGCGAGCCGTTACCGGAACTTCAACTTGAGAGGGGAGTATTGTTTCGCGCGCCGAGGGTTCAGCGGCTTCATCTTCTTTGATGCGAATAAGTTCGGGGAAATGTTCGTAAAGATTGCCGTAGATTTCATCCAGTTCTTTTTTAAGTTCCTCGGCTTTTTCCAAGTCTTTGTCGGCTTTAGCTTGATTGATTTCTTTGGTGAAAGTTTCGCGCAAAGTCGGGATGGAGACTGATTCATCCACAGAAACTTCTTCAATAATCTCCTCATGCTCGGCATCTTGCAGAGCTTCTTCTTTTTTGGCTTTTTTCCAAGCTTTTTCAATTTCTTGTTCAAGGTCTTTGATGCCGCTTAACATTTCTTGAGCTTCGTCAGAGCGGAGCGCTTTGAGTTTTTTACGTTCTTCTGATGTGGGCATTTTGCCTTCGTATAAACCTTTAAGAGCGCCCATGACACCGGTTGGTTGGGAAAGTAGAATATCGGCCCGCGCGGGAGACATTTTGTAGGCTCCGGCAAAAGATGATTTTAGACGTGCCAGTTTGGTGCGGAGTTTTTTCACTTCGGGGCGGTTGCGGAGAGCTTCTTTGGTATTGAGTTTAATTGATTCACGGTTTTTCAGCGCGGTATCGGCGGTTTTTTCGGCGGGCGCGGTTTCTTGGCCGGTGAATTCATGCAGATCATCAATTTTTTCCCGGGCATGAGCCAAACTTTTTTGCAGGTCTTCATTTTTGATCATAAATTCATGCTCGGCAAGCTGGCCGTGCATGGATTGCAATTGATTCCACATTTCTTGCAATTGGGATTTGAGCTTTTTTTGCTTTTCGGTGGGCGGACCCGCTTTTTTTTGGTCTAAAAGTTCAAGCTCGTAATCGGTGCGAGCCTTCTCGTATTCGTCCATCACGCGGTACGTATCGCGCAGAAAATTTAACGCTTGTTTATCTTCCGGGGATTTTTGTTTTTTCTCCGGGGCGCGCGCTTCGGGTTGCTCGCCCTTTTTTTCGGGGGCCTCTTTGGCGGGCATGGATTCGTGGTTTTTTGGCATAAATAAGTTTTAATAACCAATCACCAATAATGTAATAATCAATATCAGTTTATCGGGATTTGGTCGTAGGTTATTTCTGCTACTATTTTAGCACAAAAAAGACCCGCATGGTTGCGGATCTTTGTTTATTTATGTGGATACTTACGCTTTAACGATTTTTTCGAAAACTACAGGGTATTTTTCGGCTATTTGCGACAAAATTCTGCGGTTTAGCTGAATGTTTTTCTTTTTGATTTGGCTGATAAGCTTACTGTAGGTTGTATCCAATTTTCTGGCTGCTGCATTAATGCGGATATTTTGCAAGCCGCGATTAACGCGCTTTTTGATTTTGCGGTCCGTAAAAGCGTGCAAGCCGGCTTTTGTGGCGGCCACTTTGGCTTGGGTGAGCTTGGATTTGCGGCCCCACATCATTCCTTTGGTGCGGGCTAAAATATTTTTACGGCGTTTAATATGGTGTGTTCCGCGTTTTACTCTGGGCATATTTATCTTAAATAACAATTAATAAATAACAAATAATAAATAAAAAAGATTGTGTCGTTTTGCGAAGTTAATTAATCATTTGTTGACTCGAGCAAGGTTTTTGACCGTGCGCTCGTAGGATTTGGAAACCGGTTTGTCGTTGCGTTTATTGCGGGTGACTTTACCGGATTCGTGGCTGTTGAAGTGGTCTTGACCGCCGGTGCGTTTTAAAATTTTACCGGTTTTGGTAACGCGCACGCGGTCGGAGATCATTTTATGGGTTTTCATTTTACCTGGCATACAATTACGTCGAATGTCGAATGTCGAATGTCGAACGTCGCACAAAGCGTTTTACGTTAGACTTTTGACGTTAGATGTTAAATAGTTAGGATTTCCTTCCGATTATGGCCGAGACATTGCCGCCCTGGCGCTTGGGAGGCTGTTCGATGAAGATTTCGTAATGTTCGGCTATTGAATCGATGAAGTCTTTAATCTTTTCGATGGCTATGTTGCCGTGCGCTTTTTCGCGGCCGCGCAGAATGATTTCGATTTTCAATTTTTGGCCGCTTTCCAAGAATTTAAGGGCTTGTTTTTTGCGAATTTCCAGATCTCCGGAGCCGATTTTAACGGAAAGCCTGATTCCTTTTACTTCCACTTTCTTGGCATGCACTTTTTGCTGTTTTAACTCTTTTTCTTTTTGATACTTAAAGGCGCCGTAGTCCAAAAGCTTACATACCGGGGGTTGGGCTTTTGGAGAGACTTCAACCAAGTCCAGTTCACGTTCACGCGCCAAAGCAAGGGCGTCTTTGGTGGGCATGATTCCAAGGGCATTACCCTCTTCATCGATAACACGAACTTCCGGTACTCGAATTCGTTCGTTGTACCGGTATTTGATTTGGTCGAACTTATGCGCTGTCCGACGGCGCTTATAATGGATACGCATTTCTAAGTATAGCTATTGGCTGATAGCCAGCTATTGGCTACCCGCTATCAGTTATAAGTCGGTTTTGGTGGAGATGAGGGGAGTTGCACCCCTGTCCGGATACGCGCGGCTTATTCATCTTCACAGGCTTGGTTTGCTCGTATTTACGGCAATCGCTTGAGAGCAAACGAGAAACGATTGACGGCGGCGCTGCCTTTTCGAGCTTTAACTTGCGCCAAAGTTAGAGCCTTAACCCGCGATATGACGATCTGGCCATAGCTGCGGGTGAGCCATGGGGATCGCGGTCGGCTTAAGCGACGACCGGTACAGCTTGAGGCGCGCGCATTGCGTTGGCAATAGCGGCCTTAGCTTTTTCTACGATGTTGGCAATTATCGTTTGCGGCTCAGTTTAACGAGTTAAGCCGGCTCGGCCTGCAAAACAAGACGCGAACGCACCGTCGAAGCTCGGCATCCCCTTACTCAATTAACGATTAACAATTAACGATTAACAATTAACAATGATGGAATCGTTTCGCGATAATATTTATTAATAATGCCGTAGGCAACCTCAATCGGTAATTCGTAATCGGTAATTCGTAATTGACGTTAATAGTCGTAATCGCGGAGGTGGCGTTGGGTTTCGCGGTCTATGTCGCGTTCTTTAAGCTTTTGCTTTTTTTCGAAGGTCTTTTTGCCTCTCGCCAGCCAGAGTTCTAGTTTGATGCGATTAGAGCGAGTATATAGGGAAACGGGTATGGCTGTCAAGCCTTTTTCGCTTAATTTACCGATTAATTGCCGGATTTCTTTTTTATTCATCAGGAGTTTGCGTGAGCGGGCGGGGTCATAGTCATCACGGTTGGCCGCGCGTTTATATGGCGCAATATTGGCTCCAATTAGCCATAATTCGCCGTCACGGACCACTATGTGGCCGGTGTCTATTTTAGCACCGCCTTCCCGAATGCTTTTTACCTCGGCTCCGGTCAATTCCAAACCGGCCTCGTATTTATCCAGGCATTCGTAGTCGAATTTGGCTTTGCGATTAACGGCTAAGGTTGGCATCTACTTATCCTACATTTTACTTCGCGCGTCGTCCAATGATTAGGGTCGCGCTAGATGCTAGGTGTTAGGGACTGGGTAATATCGGTTAGTATGTTATAATATCTTTAATTAGAAATCAGCAATGAGTTGATAGCGATGAAACTAAGCGGCTCTGAAATAATTGCTAATTTCCATTTGCTATTTGTTAATTGTTTGAAGTTATGCAAAAAGTGCAAATTAATATCACTGTTTCAACCTTGTTGAAGATTTTGGCTGTTGTGGCGGGTGTGTATTTGGTTTGGGCGGCTTGGCAGGTGTTATTCATTATCATGGCGGCGCTGTTTTTGGCGGCCCTTATTCAACCCGTGGCCGACTGGGCACATAAATATAAAGTTCCCAGAGGCGTGACGGTGATTTTAGCGTACATAGTGGGTTTTGGTTTGTTGGCTTTAACCGTGTCTCTCATGGTGCCGACTCTGATTGAACAGGCTTTGAAGCTGGGGCCGATATTCGGTGCCAGATGGCAAACCATTCAGGATGTGGCCGGCAGTGTGCAGGCATTTGCCATGCAGTATGATTTATTACCGGAGAGTGGTTTTGCCAGTATCCAGACACAGGCGGCCGAGGCGGTATCCAGATTGTTAAAGACATTGACCGGGATTTTTGGAGGTATCGCGGCTTTTGTGATCGTGTTGGTAATTACTTTTTATTTGGTGGCGCAAGATGAGAAAGCGAAAACTTTAGTGAATGAATGGGTAGCTAAAAAGCACCAAAAGTTTGCGTTGAAGCTTATCAATGAATTGCAAGCGCAGATGAGTAAATGGTTTATGGGTCAGGCTACCTTGAGTTTGATTATCGGTGTGATGGTTTACATTGCTTTGCAGTTATTGGGTATTGAGGGTGCGCTCGTGTTGGCGTTGTTTGCGGCTTTGCTGGAGTTTATTCCGTACTTGGGGCCGATTTTTAGCAGTATACCGATTATCTTTGTAGCCTTTACTCAAAATCCAATATTGGGATTGCTTGCGTTGATCGCTTTGATAATTATTCAGCAATTGGAAAATCATATTATTGTCCCCAAAGTTATGCAAAAAGCGGTGGGATTGAATCCGCTGGTGAGTATCATTTCCATGCTAATCGGTGCCAGGCTGTTTGGGGTAATAGGCGCTTTGATTGCGATTCCGGTGGCTACCGCGCTTATGGTAGTGATAAAAGAAGTGAGGGTGTATTTGAATAGTTGATAAAACGTTAGACACCAGATCTTAGTTATTGGATAGTAAGTATATGACTAATGAAAAAAATGTAAAAACTTCCGATGAATCGGGAATGATAAAAGAGGATCCGGCGTTTGATCCGTCTTGGGATTTGAAAGTCGCACAGCAACCCGTAAAACAACAGGCAGAGTCTGTCGAGGATAAGCATGAGTCCGCGGGGCGAGCAGATGAGCCTACGGCGGAGGCTAAGCCGGACAAGCAAGCTCAAACGCGGGTTGAAGCCGAAGGTTTTGAATCCGGTGAGGAAGTTCCGGAGTTTATCAAGAAACAGGAAGAGACCAAGGAAGAAAAGCATTTACCATCCGACAAAACCGAGATAGAGGAGGCGGTTGCGGATGAAGATGTTAAAAAGCAAGTTCAAGCCGAACAAGTCGCGCCCATTCCGGCGCCGATAAAGCAGAAAGAAGAAGATGTCCAAAAAAAATCCAAAATAATTTGGGGAGATATCATAAGCTGTTGGGTTTTGGGTATTGGTACTATTTTGATAATTGTTCTTCTATTGCTGTTTTTAGTGGTTAAGTCGGGAATAGTTAACGTGCCGTTTTTATCCGATTGGTTATATAACGCGCCAATGCCGGAAAGATATGTTACGGCGGCGCCCATGAGCTGGGAAGGTTTTAGGGATTTGGCAACCGATCGTTTAATGGCGCAGGATTTGGATGCCGAGCCTCCGGTTTTGTTGAGTTTAAACGAGATTGAGTTTACCGGTTTGTTAGAAGGTGTTATAAGAGACGGCTTGCGCAGCAGTGTTTATGATGCGGATGTGGCGCAAGTGGTAATTTTACCGGATTCGGTGGAGCTGTATTTTTTCTTGACCTGGCGAGACTTATTGACATTTGAGATCTTGACACACCTTTCACCCGTCGTGGAAGATGATGGGACACTGCGTTTTGAAGTTGTGGACGCGAGATTTGGCGATTTGCCTTTGCCCGGTGAATGGGTGCTTAGAGTGGTTGGCTATTTTTTCGCACGGGATGTGGGAGCATGGAGAATTGTTTTATCCAACGGTTACGGCATTCAATCGGTTGAGCTGGAAAACTCCGCGATACAACTGTTTATAGGACCGGTGGCAGGTGAATGATTTTTTTCTATCGTTTATTGCCTTTTGTAAGCGCATTAACAGCGGCGTTTGCTTTTTGGTTGCAAGTGCAATATCCCTTTCAGTATCCTTGGATCGCCATGGGCGGGGCGTTGGTTTTGGTTTTAAGCGCTGTGGCCATGGCGCGCGGCAGGGTGAGGTTTTGGGATTTTTTGGAAAAGATGCTGCCAACATTTATTTTAATCGCCACTTTGATTTTTGCTTTATTGCTGGCCGAGGGTGAATTGGCCAGGTGGGTGATAGTTTTATTGGCGACAATAGCTACGTATTTATCTTTAGAGCTGCTGTTTTTGCTGTCTTTTACTCCGCCGCGATACCCGGTTCACGGATTATCCAGGGTGAATATGGCTTATGTGCCTTTTATTGTTTTTTATGCGGTTGCCACATCGGTGGGCTTGCTGACTTTCATTCATACTTCAATTTGGATCCATGTAGGGCTTTTGGTGCTATTGGGTTTGGTTATATTTAGGACGACGGGGCATCCGGAGGCTACAAACGAACAAAATTTTCGTTGGATGCTTGTGGGCGCGATTGTGGGGTTGCATTTGGGCTTGCTGGGCGCCATGTTGCCCATAAGTATGTTTGCGCAAGGTGCCATAGCCATGGTTTTGTTTGCGGGCATTTTAAGATTGCGCAGGTATTTGTATCATCCCTTGCCCGGCAAGGCGCAGGCTTGGATGGAAGGAGTTACGGCCGTGGGTTTTTTGGCTATGATTATCGCTACAGCGAGATGGTTGTAAAAAAAATTGTAAATTTATTTTAGCTTTAATGTTTAGAAGCTTGTTTGGATCTTGAATCATGTTAGAAATGTGCTATAC
>WJLP01000049.1 GCA_014728435.1 Candidatus Uhrbacteria bacterium | reverse complement strand
TTTTAGCAGGGCGATGGCATTGGCAGCGTCTGCGACCGTTGTGCCGCGATGCGTGAGTTTGAGTACGCGGTCGTTGATTATTTGCAGGCCGAGCTCCACGCGGGTAACTCCGAGTTCGCGGAGGTGAATTACTTCTTCGGAAGTTATGTGGTCGGGGCGGGTTTCGATTGTTAGGCCAATGATGCGGTAGGGGGCGGTTTCGTTGATTTGTTGGGCATGCAATAGCTCACCCCCGCTCGTTTCACTCGTCACCCCCTCTCTTAAATTAAGAGAGGGGTCAGTTGTACCAAGTTCATTAGCTGCCTCAAAACAGCGCGTGATAAACCATTCGCGATAATCTTTGGGGTACGCGGACCAGGTTCCGCCTTTGATGATCAGTTCGATTTTGTTGGCTGTGTGGCCGTTGCGCTCCAGGGCGCGGATACGTTGTTGAACTTGCTCGTAAGGGTCGAATTCTAAACTTAAAGCGCGAGCCGCAGCAGGTTCTGAGCTGATGTAGCTTTTGGGCATGCGGTATTCGGTGGGGCAGTAGACGCAGTTGCCGGGGCAGGGGTAGGGTTTGGTTAAAACCGTGATGGGCGCAACGCCGCTATCTGTGCGAACGTCTTTCACTCGAAGCGCGCGTTCTATGGCCTCGTTTTTAGCCAAGCCTTCGTTTAATAATTCGCGGTAAGCGCTCCAAAGTTGGATAGAAGTGGGAAAAGCGTAGTTTGTATCTTTTATGGTTTGACGAATGGTGCGCATTACATCCTTGCGAGTTAGCACCTTAAGATCGGCCAATGATTTGATCACGGTCTTTGCAATACTAATCGGGGGTTTGACTAACATAAATGAATATAGTCTATCAAGTCCTTCAAGCGGAAAGTCCGTCGAGCTTAAAGGTTATCAAGTCCTTCAAGCTTTTTGGACTTTATGGACTTGTGACTTGATGGACCGATGTTGGGTTGAGTTATAATGACAGAAAATTGGGTTTTGATCAACCCCAGTCATTCGCGAACGACGGGGTCAAGACTCTGGTATTGCTCAAATTGCAGAGTTAAAGTAGGATTCAGTTTATGAAGAATGAAACAATGAAAAAAATAAAGAATGAAGTTGCGGGGTTTTATGAGCTGGAGGGAGATGCATTTGGGCATACCAGGCATCATGTATGGGAATTGATGCTGGATTTTATGTCGCGTTTGAAAAACGGTGATACTTTGGTTGATGTGGGGGCCGGGAATGCGCGGTTGTTGGATGTTGTACCTGAAGGAGTTAATTATGTTGGAATTGAACCGAGTAGCAGTTTGCGAGAGTTCGCGGCGTCAAGGCTTGTGTCGCATGAGCAATCAAAGATGATGGCAGGAGGATTCCCAAAGTTGGAGCTTGAAGATGGGATTGCGGATGCGGTGACGTGTATTGCTGTTTTGCATCATGTTCCGGGCGAAGCAGATCGTAAAGCTTCGGTAAAAGAATTGCACAGAATATTGAAGCCCGGCGGAAGTGCGATTGTTTCGGTTTGGAATTTACGCGCAAAGAGATTTTTGTCGTGGAAGATGTTTAAAAACGCATGGTTAAGAATCCCGGGTTTTTTAGGAGGTGACAAGGGAGATCTTTACTATATTTGGAAAGCGGGTAAAACTCCGCGCCAGCGCTATGTGCATGCGTTTACTTTGCGTGAGTTTAGATCTTTTTTTGATGAGAAGGATTGGGACATTGAGAAGATTGATGGGTATGATAGTAAAGGATGGACTAACTGGTTTGCCGGGAGAAACTTAGTTGCTGTCGCAACTAAAAAAATAATAAATAACAAATTATAAATTAACAAAGAGATCAGAGGGATTTTTATTATTGTTTATACATTGTTATTTGTTAATTAAAAAAACAGCCTTGCGACTGTTTTTTTTGTTGTTACATTGATGGGTAGCTAGGTGTTTCCGGTTCGGATGGTGTTTCCGGTTCGGGCGATGGAGCCGGAGCCGGTTCCGGCGCGCTCATTGCGGGTGCTTCGTTTTTCGGAGCTTTGAGCGCGTCCTTTAAGCCTTTGCCGGGCTTGAATTTCGCTACACGAACCGGAGGAATTTGGATGTGTTCGCTGGGGTTTTGCGGGTTAACGCCGGTGCGGCCGGCACGTGTGCGAGCCGTGAATTGGCCAAAACCGGCAATCGTGACTTCGCCGTCATTGACGAGCTCGGATGTAACGATGTCCACGAAAGCCTCAACCATGTCCTCGGCTTGCTTTTTAGTGACGCCAACGCGATCGGAGATGACGTTGATTAATTCTGCTTTATTCATAATGAATGCAATTAATTTTTAATCTGACTCTTTAGGCGATGCAAAGATTCAGAGGTAATTATGCTGTTATGATAGCATAATTTGGCTTAAATTGCAATAGTTTCTTGAATTTGGACAAGTTTTAAGATTTTTTTGGTGTCAAGATCCAGGCTGACAAAAAGACCGTTGATATCGATTTCTCCTGTTTCCGGGATTTTATAAGCTTTAGTAGTTTCATGTAAAAATCGCTTAATAGAGCTATTTTTTTCGAATCCAATAACAGAGTCTCGGGCACCAACCATGCCCACGTCTGTGAGTTGAATTGTTCCTTGGGGTAAGATTTTTAGGT
>WJLP01000048.1 GCA_014728435.1 Candidatus Uhrbacteria bacterium | reverse complement strand
GGGCCTATCTCGAGCTAAATGAGCTGGATGTTCGAAAGATAGACAAAGCATTTTTTGACGCGGGAACTCACGATGCCTTGCTCGAGGCCGCCAATTATGTCAAAGAAAATGACTTTAAAAGTCATTTCGATCCGGCTATTGAACAAGCGATTGCGGATTTCAACATTGAGTTCAAGCGAAAAGTCTCACTTAAAAACTGATTATACCGTCAACCGCTGAAAGCGGAGACAGGTTGCTTGATTTTACCAAAGGCAGAGTCCATATACCTGCCTTATTTTCTTTTACGGCCGATATATAAAGCGTATCTTCAAATGCGATTACGTCTTTAATCTGGTCAAATTCAGCCAGCTTGGTCTGCAGTCTGCCGTCGCGATTGTCCAAGTTCATCATCGTTACTTGTTTATCTGTTGCGTAAAAAATACTCAAACCGTCTTGGTGCCATCCCGCATTTATTATGGGGCTTGATTGCCTGTGCAAGAGCTCCGGTTCCAGCAATGGTGGCCAGAGGTAAAGTTCATTGCTCAATTCCAGCAAATAATAGCTTTCCCTGTCAATCTCCAGAGCGTGGATTTCATCGGCTCTTGCGCGTGTGGTTGTAAAAGGGTTGGTGCGTGTGTCTATCCTGAGCCAAGCATCTCCATCATCTAAAATAATTTCTCCGTTTTCCGAAGTATAAAATCTCCAAGCTCCGGAAGGTAGTATCAAACCCTGTTCCGCGTTAGGCTCCATCAGCAAGACCAAATTATCCTGCGCGTCCAATTGCTTGATAACCAAATCATCATATGAATCAATTATTTGTTCATTATGCAGTTGTTTCGACAAAGCTCCGTTTGCATTTAGGTTGACTCTGTAAGTTTCATCCATGCCTACAAGTTCGGATCTTTCAAAATGGTAGCTGGCCTCCGGCAGTTCGGTCAGATTTAACGGTTCGGCACTAAGCAACCATTGCCCGGCCGTATTTGAGGTATAACCTGTAATAATCGCTTTCTCGCCGCCGCGGTCCCAAGTAATGCGTTCGGCATCTATCTGCCTGGCAACCCTCTTTTCTTCGACCAACGCATCTTTTTCTATGCGAAAAACATAACTGTCTCCATTCGCCCGCCTAAAACCGAAAACATAGTCAAAATCCGGATTGGTGAAAAGGTCATACGCTTCCTCTTCAAGCGCCAATGTCGGATTCTCATCCGGCCAAAGAATAATTTCATTGGCAAAGGTAACCCTCTCTTGGATGATGTTTAATGTTTTTTTCCAATCGTGATAGCCGCTTTTGCTAAGCCTTATGTCGTAAGTTCCGGGTGCGACATTTTGCAAAGTAGCTGGCGTTTTATCATCAATTGTTTGACCGTTTAAATAAATATCCGCACCGCGCGGTGTTGAATCCAAAATCAATGTGCCGTTTTTTTCAACCATCCCTTTTTTGGGATTCCACCTGTAACCCGCTGTATAAAAAACCAAAATAGGAGCAAAAACTAAAAAAATGATTGTAAACAACCATGGTAAAACGCGCCTGTGAAAAGGGATTTTTCTAGCCATAACTTATCATAATTTACCTCAATAATTAACTTAAGGCAAACAAGCATACATATGCGCAAAACTGACGTTTTTATATTAACCAAGGAGATTTTGCGGCAATTTGCATTATTGACTCCACGGCTTGGATTAAGTACAATTATGCTCATGAAATACAAGCAAATTAAAGATTACTGCGCAAAATACTGGCTGATTTTGGCGGTTTTCGCGATCGGCATCAGTTTTTCCGGCGGATTTTTTCTTGGGCGCGGCGGCGAAGCGGAAGCTCAGGGTCAGACTCCGGTGGATAAATCGGTTCGCGGTATCGGTTCATTACCCGGCTCGGATATCATTGCCGAACATCTGGACTTCAATCAATTTTGGGAGCTCTGGGAGCTGTTGCAACTGCGGTACTACCAAGAGACCGATGATCAAGAAATGTTCTATGGCGCTATGGAGGGTTTGGCCAAGTCATTGGGAGATCCTTACACGGATTTCTTTAAGCCTAAAACCGCCAAAGAATTTAGTGATTCTTTAAAAGGCGAATTCCAAGGTATTGGCGCTGAAATAGGCATACGTGACAACCAATTGCAAATAATCGCTCCATTGCCCGATACTCCGGCCAGCCGCGCCGGTCTAAGAGCTGGGGATTACATTTTGCAGGTCAATGGCACAAGCACGGATAGCATGACCGTGGAGCAAGCCGTAATGCTCATACGCGGTAAAAAGGGTACAACCGTCACGCTTCACATCGGCCGCTTTAATAAAGTGGAAACTACGGATGAAATAACCGGCGAAAATAAAATAATCGAAGAGCCGGAAACTTTTGACGTACCGATTGTACGCGATGTAATTCACATCGAATCCGTGCGCACCGAGTGGCCTGAAGAGCGCATTGCCAAGATACAAATAACAAACTTTAACGAAGACACGGCGCTGGAATTTAAAAAACAGGTTCAAGATATTATCGCGCAAAATCCGGTGGGGCTAATCCTTGATCTGCGCAACAATCCCGGCGGCTTTTTGGACAGGTCAATCAGCATTGCCGGCGAATGGACGGGCGGTGATATCGTGGTGGTGGAACAGCGTAAAGGTAAAATAATTGATGAATTCCGCGGTATTGGCTCCGGCCGCTTAAGCGCCGTTCCCACCGTTGTTCTAGTGAACGAGGGTTCGGCATCCGCGTCCGAAATCGTTGCCGGCGCCTTGCAAGATTATGACTTGGCCACAATTATCGGCATGCAAACTTTCGGCAAAGGTTCTGTGCAAGATTATACGGAATTCACAGACGGGTCCGCCGTCAAAATAACCGTCGCCGAATGGCTCACGCCCAAGGGCAGATCCATAAACGAAACAGGTATCGCGCCCGATATTGAAGTTGAATTAACCATCGAAGATTACAATGAAAACAGAGACCCGCAACTCGACAAGGCCATCGAGTTCATCCAAAACCCGGACAAAGTCCTCCAAGAAGCCGAAAACCAAACCACATCAACGCAAGAATAAGAGCGATCCCAAGGGAGGAATTAAAGGCCAGCGTTATATCCGTCAAGAATCTGCCGGTGGTATTATTTATCGCCGCAAAGGCAACCGCATAGAAATTCTCTTTCTTCAGCGCGAAGACGGTCGTTGGACTTTTCCCAAGGGCAAGCGCCAACTCGGCGAGTCAAACGTCGTAGCCGCCATACGCGAAATCCGTGAGGAAACCGGTATTGCCACCCTCCGCTACGTGGGCCATCTGGGCCATACCAAGTTTCGCTTCACCGAACGGCACAAAGGCCCCGCGCAAAATATCGACAAAACGGTACACTTCTTCTTATTCGAAGCCCCTCCCGGCTCGCGCTTTGATCTCCCGGGCACGGAAGGCATAACCAAAGGTGCCTGGGTCCCTGCTGACCGCGCTTTTGCCACGCTCAGCTATCGCAACATGGATCGTCTCCTTGCTAAAGCCTTACGCCTCATCGTCGAAGAAGAGAAAAAGAGGCCCAAGATATAACCAGGATGTATGGGGGGTGGGTTCGTCATTTGGCATTTGTCATTTGGCATTGTATAATTTAGTCCCGTATGGGGAAAAAAATACAAGTATCCAAAAAGTCATCTAAAAAACGCAGGATGACTGTTTTCATTGTCGGTGGTGTTATGAGCGGAGTCGGTAAAGGCGTGGTTACAGCCTCTATCGGCGCGCTGCTTAAAGAATGCGGGCTCAATGTCACCGCCATGAAAATCGATCCCTACATCAACGTTGATGCGGGGACTATGAATCCCACCGAACACGGTGAGGTTTTTGTAACCAAAGACGGCATGGAAACCGACCAAGACATCGGCAATTATGAACGTTTCTTAAATCAAGACATTCCACGCGTTAATTACATGACTACCGGAACCGTCTACTCAGCGGTCATCGAACGCGAAAGGTCGCTCGGTTATGGCGGTAAAACCGTGGAAGCGGTTCCGCATATTCCTTTGGAGATCATCGACCGCATCAAAAAAGCGCAAAAAGTCAACGACGCTGACATTACCTTGGTTGAAATCGGCGGTACTTTGGGTGAGTACCAAAACGTGCTTTTCCTCGAGGCCGCCCGCATGATGGGCCGTGATAATCCATCCGACGTGCTCACCGTTCTCGTCTCCTACATGCCCGTTCCCGCCACTTTGGGTGAGATGAAAACCAAGCCCACGCAGTACGCGATCAAGCTCCTTAACGAGTCCGGTATGTTCCCTGATCTAATCGTCGCGCGCTCCACGCATGCCATCGACGATGTTCGTAAAGCCAAATTATCTCGCAATTGCGGTCTGAATCCTGAAGACGTAATCGCCGCGCCAGATGTCGATTCAATCTATAAAGTCCCCACAGAGTTTAAAAAGCAAAAAGTGGCGCAACTTATTTTGGATAAATTTAAACTCAAACAACGCTGTCCGGTTAAATCAAAATGGACGGATTTCGCCAAAAAGATTGATAAAGACGGCAAGCCGGTTAAAATCGGCGTAGTCGGCAAATACTTCTCAACTGGTGATTTCG
>WJLP01000047.1 GCA_014728435.1 Candidatus Uhrbacteria bacterium | reverse complement strand
GTCCAGGCATGCCTGACATCAACAGTGTGCTTTAGACATCAACAGCATCCTATGAAACATAAAATATCCACCATCTTAATCCTTGGAGCTTTCGGAATACTTATCATCGCGGCAATATCAATCCTCGCCAAAGACCCGGTAAACCTTGATATCCCGGCACACAACTCCGAACCCATGCCAATGCCCATTGAGCAAAACAATTTGCCGATTTTGCGTGAAATGATGCCTGAGTTCCAAGGCTTAACCCATTGGTGGAATACCTCCAACAACCAACCGCTATTCAAAGAAGATCTCAAGGGCAAGGTCGTGTTAATCGACTTTTGGACTTATTCTTGCATCAATTGCATCCGCACCCAGCCCGTTCTTCGCCAATGGTGGGATACTTACAAAGACGAGGACTTTATTATGATCGGCATCCACACTCCGGAATTCGCCTTTGAAAAAGACCCCGATAACGTCGAGCGAGCCATAAAAAAAGCCGAGCTCCTCTACCCAATAGCACTCGACCCGGACTTTCAAACCTGGCGCGCTTTTAACAATCGCTATTGGCCGGCCGCTTATCTGTTCGATACCCAAGGAAGATTACGCTACACACATTTTGGCGAGGGCGAATATGATGTCACTGAAGCCGCCATCCGTTCACTTCTGGATGAAGCCGGCGCTGACTTGCAAGCTCCCACCGGCGCGGATGCCACACCTGATTTTTCGCTCACCAAAACCCGCGAAACATATTTTGGCTATAAACGTGCCAAAGGATTTGCCAACAGCGCAGAGTATAAGCCCGACGAAATTATCAACTATACGCAAAAACAACCTCAACAAAACCAATGGTCACTAGCCGGAGGTTGGCGCGTGGAAGACGAACGGTCGATAGCGGTCACCGAAGGAGCTAGCTTTCAAATGAACATGCAATCGAACGCCATGCACATAGTTCTCGGTACGCCAGAACCCTCCGCCAAAATGGAACTGTTGGTTGACGGCCAGCCGCCCACAGATGACATGCTCACCGAAAACACCATCCGCCAAGGCGACGGATCGGTCCACATCACAGTCCGTGAAAAAGACCTGTACCGCATAGCCCGCTTCCCCGATGCCGGCCGCCACACTGTTAAACTTCGAATGATCGACCCGAATATTCAGTTCTACGCCGCAACCTTCGGAGAATAACGATTTCACAAATCAGCAAGTCACCAAACCTGTCCATTTTTAGCGGTGTTATTATCACCAATTTGCGAATTTTGGCTTTTTATGATTATATTCACACACCAAGCCAGGGAGGAAGCATGGATATTTTTGACCTTTTCAGAGCCAAGCCCGGCATGAGATTCGTAATTCGACGCGTCATCCCGAATTCCGTGCATAAAGTTGACGCATTTTTACAATCTATAAACGGCATTCAAATAAAATATTCACCCGGTGGATCCGCCTCCGGAGGTGGAAATGCGCCGCACTTTATTAAAATTCTGGATGACTTTGATCCTATAGATTTTATCCGTAATACGCATGATAAAATCGCTGTAATTTTTTGCCGTATACCCAGAGGCGCATATTACGAAATCTCATCTTCTTTGGTTGTCCAGCATCGCTACGCATCCACTGAAGCCGATGACACCAATCAAGGCTTTGCGCATGCCCTTGAAATCATTGAACCCGATACCGGTAAAACCATCTTCTGCCTGCACGGCTTCGACGCTCGTACGGGACACGAAGTTTACGAAACAGCAACCTTGGAGCAAAGCCTAAGGCTGTATGATAGCATGCTCCATTATGGTTTCTCCGCGGTTAAAAACCGGCTCGAGATAAAAAAACAATACACGGTGCCCAAATCCGACAAACCTTGGTTTCTCCGCTAAAAAACAGACGCGTCCTGCGCGTCTCTTATTATCTTTTACAAACCGCAACATTAACCACCGCTTCTATTTATAAATTGTTGTCGCCGGATGCGTCGCGGCCCAAGAAAACCAAAACGAATAATTCAACCCGATTTTAATCTTTTCTCCTTTGTCATCAATCAAATGCCCACGCACGCCCTCACCCTCTTGTTTTATCAACAATACATCTTGCCCATTTACAACATCTTCAATTTCACTCACCTCGTCAAACAACGACATTTGATAAGCTTTCGCCACACCGTCAATAACCAAGCCGACTATTGGCTCTTTTCGCGGCAATCGTGTGTCGTCGTTTGATACAGGGAAAAAAAGCTCCGGCGTTTGGCCGTAATTACCATAAGGCTCTCTTGTGTAATCCCTCACATACCCCGTATCTCTCGACAAAACTTCACCGTCAGGATGCGCTTGTTTCCACTCACCCCAAGTAATATTCTCAAAATTCTGATACAAATTCAATTTGGTTCCGGTTAGCTCACCCACAACAGCCTCACCCAACGCCTGCGACCAGTATGAATCGGTTGATCGGTCATACATCAACAAATTCGAATCATACAACTTACCCGAAACTCCAAAATCTTCCGCCTCGCCGTTTACCAAGCCTTCATAAACAATCGCCGTCCCGCACAGCGGGCAGTAAGTAATCGCGACAGGCACACCGCCCACCATATCATTCACTATTTCGTGCCAAACCAAAATTTGAAACGGATAAAACCTCTCCACCTCCCCGCTATGAATCCCGATTCCCAAGCCATCATCTCTTAAATAAGTACTCGCTTGTTCCACGCTTTCAAATTTTGGCGACCTTATTGCCGGTATCCCATCTTTAGGCGGTCCGCCGGAAACAACCCTTTCCAGCGGAATTGAATGTTTTATTCCATCGGTTATTAAAATATCCCTATCAGACATTTTTTCCATCGTACTTGTTACGCCATCAGTTAATCCTTGATCATTTATTATTGCTCGATCATCCGCACTCGCGCTTCCAGCTGTTTTTTCTGTGACAGTCGATATAGACGGCACGGAAGATACTTGCCTCCAAATAATAATGCCGCCCAAGATCAATAACCCGGCAACAATCACTATAAAAATAATATCCCT
>WJLP01000046.1 GCA_014728435.1 Candidatus Uhrbacteria bacterium | reverse complement strand
TTCTTTGGTCTCCTTTTTGGCCGCGGTTTTCTTTTCTTTCACTTCCTTTTCTTCAGCCTTCTTGGTTGTGGTCTTTTTGACCGCGGTTTTCTTGGCGGTCGTTTTCTTTTCTTCTGGCATAAATTTATACAATTAGCAGTTATCAATTAGCAATTAGCGATTATTCTCTGCTAGTCAACTTGGAAGAATTTCTACTTGCTAATTTCTCATTTCTAATTCATTGATCTTATTTCTACTTTTGGAAAGTTAATCGCTTCATGCGCGGGGCTTGCAATTTATTCTTGGGAAGCATATAGCGCACCGCGTGGCGGATGATTGTTTCGGGGGTTTCATTGCTTACAGGTTTGGTTTTTAAGCCTCCGGGACGGTTGGATGTGGTGTAATAAACTTTTTGCTCCCACTTTTTGCCTGTAAATTCGATTTTGTCGGCATTAACAATTTTAACACGATCGCCCATGTCTGTGCGCGGCTCGTATCCGGCTTTATTTTTACCCATAAGCACCGTGGCGATTTGCGTGGCTAAACGGCCAACCGGCTTGCCAGCGGCATCGATTTCCACGACTTCGCGCTCCACTTTGGGCATTCCTTTGCTTTTCTTCCAAGGCATATTATTTAACTAATTGTATTTGGGCAATTTCCGCGCCATCCCCCTGGCGTGTGCCGAGTTTAATTATGCGTGTATAACCGCCGGCGCGGTCTTGGTAGCGCGGGCCGATTTCTTCCAAAACTTTGTTGACGGCGTTTTCGCTTAAAAGATATGAAGCCAGCTTGCGGCGTGATGCCAAATCTTTCTTTTTGCCTGTGGTAATGAGTTTTTCGACGATAGGTCGCACGACTTTAGCTTTGGCCAACGTGGTATTCACGTGCTCATAAAGCAAAATCGAAGTCGCCAAATTACGCATCATGGCTTTGCGCGGTCCTCTTTTTCTATCGAGAATTTTTTTCTTGCTTCTGTGCCTCATATATCGATTAATGATTCAGGATTAAGGACTAAGGTTTTATCCTTGATCTTTTATCCTTTATCTGATGATTATTCAGTTTCGTCGGTTGATTCGGCTTCCGGTTCTTCCCCTGCTTCGTCAGCGGGCGGCTCTTCGACTTCGCTTTCTTCATCCGCTTCAGTTTCTTCGATTTCCGGGATTTCTTCGGAGTAGTTAATATCTTTTAGTAAGTTCAGGTGGTCTAAAAGCACGTTAACAGATTGGTTACAGGCTTCTATCGGGTCAATTGTGCCGTCGGTTTCAATTTCCAAAGTTAATTTATCAAAATCGGTTTTGTCACCAACGCGGGTCGGTGTGACTTTATAGGAAACGTTGGTTACCGGAGAGAAAAGCGCATCAATGCTGATTTCACCCAAATCCATCTTTTCGTTTAATCGTTCTTCGGTTGACCTGTAGCCGCGCCCCGGTGATATTGTGGCTTCCAATTCGAAAGACGCGTTTTTATCCGTAAGGCTGCAGATAACCTGATCCGGGTTTACGACCTCCACGTCAGCGTTTTTTTCGAAATCTTTGGCTGTAACCACACCATCTCCTTTGCTCTCCAAGCGGATTTTGACCGGTTCGTCGGAATGAAGTTTGACTCTGACGAGTTTGAGATTAAGGATAATTTCCAAAACGTCTTCTTTAACATTATCCATAGTGGAAAATTCATGATCCACACCGCGGATTTTGACTGACGTTATTGCGGCACCCGATAAGGACGACAATAATACGCGGCGAAGAGCATTACCGATTGTGGTGCCATAACCGGGGGTGCATGGCTCAACGGTAAGCACACCCTCGTTAGGGCGTTCACCGGCAGTGAATTTAATGTTTGTTGGAAGAAGGAGTGACTCCATATAAAAGAATGAACGATTAGCGCGAATAAAATTCGATGATTAGTTTTGGATCAAATGCCTCTTTCAGTTCTTCCGCGCTCGGCAAGCTCGTAACTTTAGCTGTAAACTTCGCCGGTTCAACAGTTAACCAGGACGGCGCCTCATGATTTTTCAAATCTTCGGCCAACTCCTTCCAGATCGCTTTATTCTGCTTGTTTTCACGGATCACCAAAATATCGCCGGATTTGACTTGATAGGAAGGGATATTGACCGTGGTGCCGTTAACCTGAACGTGGCCATGCGCCACGATTTGGCGGGCGGCGGCACGGCTTTTGGCAAAACCCGCGCGGTAGATGGCATTATCCAAACGAGTTTCCAAAAGCTGGACAAGATTAATACCGGAATCGCCTTTCATCTTCATGGCTTTTTTGTAGTAGTTGGCGAATTGCGTTTCCGAAACTCCGTAAAGGCGTTTGGCCTTTTGCTTTTCACGAAGCTGTTTGCCAAAGTCGGTTTGACGGCGCGGGCGGCCGGTGCCGTGAACACCCGGAGCGTACGGACGGCGCGTAAACGCGCACTTCGAAGACTCGCATCGTGCTCCTTTGAGCATGAGTTTAACCCCCTCGCGTCTACATAATTTACAACTTGAACTTAGATTGCGTGCCATACTTGATTATTATTACATGCGCCTAGTGCGGGGCTTGCGACAGCCGTTATGCGGAATTGGCGTGGTGTCTTTAATGGAAACAACATTAATATTATTGGAATTAAATGCTCTAACGGCGCCTTCGCGGCCTTGGCCCACACCCGTGGCAAAAACACTGACATCTTTGACGCCATAATCTTGAAGCTTCTCGGCCAAATTGCGCACAACTACAGACGCGGCATAAGGCGTGGCTTTTTTAGGGCCTTTAAAACCGCAATTTCCCGCAGATGCCCAAGCTAACGTATTGCCATTTTGATCGGTGACCGTGACAATGGTGTTATTGAAAGTTGCGTGAATATAAGCGCGGCCATGAGCAACGTGCTTGGTTACCCGTGACTTCTTGCGTCCTTTGGAGGCTTTCTTTGCTTTGGCAGCGGGTTTTGCCTCAGGCGTTGCCGTTGCTTGTGTTTCATTTACTTCAGTCATAACTCGAGATTAGGTTTTTTCCAGTTTGCGCTTACCGGAGCCCATAGTACGGCGCACGTTTCCGCGTACGGTTCGGGAATTGGTTTTGGAGCGTTGACCGCGCGCCGGGAGTTTTTTGCTGTGGCGCGTGCCGCGGAATGAACCGATTTCTTTTAAGCGTTTGATGTTGCCCAGAGTTTCACGGCGCAACTCGCCCTCCACGCGATAATGTTTTTCCACCGCGTCGCGCAAGACCTTTTCTTGGTCGTTGGTCAGATCTTTGGTACGGATACTGCCGTCGATGCCGGTGTCTTTGATAATTTTATCAGCACGGGTTTTGCCGATGCCGTAAATATAGGTAAGCGCAGTGTCAATGCGCTTGTTTTGGGGAAGTACTACTCCTGCTATACGTGCCATAATAAATATTAACCCTGGCGCTGTTTGTGCTTAGGGTTTTTCTTACAAATAACAACCACCCGGCCTTTTCGGCGGATGACTTTACAATCCCGACACATGGGTTTAACGGATGTTCTGACTTTCATGGAATTGGAGAGTAAGAATAGGCGAAGTTTAGGTAAATAGGCAAGCTTAAGCCTATCCGACGCCCTCCTCCGTCGGCTTCGCTAAGTGGGCTATAATCTAAAGGTTATACGCCCTTTTGTCAAATCGTAGGGGGATATTTCCACCCGAACCTCGTCGCCCGGAGTGAGACGGATGCGGTGCATACGCAATTTTCCCGCTAAATGACACAAAATTGTCTGTCCGTTTTCCAACCGAACCTTAAAAGTTGCGCCCGGCAAATTCTCCTCAATTGTCCCTTTTACGCTCAAAAACTCCTTATTTGGGGATGAGGATTTATTTCGCATAGGTAAAAATCATGATCATTTTGGTAAGTTATCCACAAAATTATGGATGAATTATAACTAATTTCGCTAAATAATGCAACTTTATTACATTTCGTCGCTCGTCCCAACCCCGTTATACAACGGGGCAGGTCGTCCCACGTAGCTTCGACGTAGGACGCGAAACGTAGGACGTTTTGACGAATAATTATTGTCCGATAATTGCTTTGATTCTCCGGACGCCCGCTGAGACTGACTCCTCTTTTTTGATCTTGAAGCCGCCCAATTGCCCGGTCGAGCCGACGTGCGGGCCTCCGCAGATTTCTCTGGAAAAATAGCCCTTCTCACTGTCAGGATCTTCCACTGTGTAAACTTTGACTTTATTCCCGTACTTCTCGTCAAAGATACCGATGGCGCCGGCTTCTTTGGCTTCGGCGACTGACATTTCGGCCATTTTGACGGGCAGATCTTTTTTGATTATTGAGTTGACGATTTGCTCGACTTGCCGTTTTTGCTCGTCAGTCATCTTTTCAGGATGTACAAAATCAAAGCGCAGGCGGTCGGCTGTGATATTGGAACCGCGCTGTTCCACGTGTTGACCCAGTACATCTCGCAAAGCTTGGTGAAGCAAATGGGTCGCCGTATGCAATTTAGTGGTTTCTTCGGATTGATCTTGCAAACCGCCCTTGAAAGCGCCTCCTGAAGCGGTGCGGGATAATTCTTGATGCTTGGCGAATTCCTCGTCAAAGGCTTGCCGATCGATTGTGCCGCCGCGCTCGGCCACCAGTTCTTCGGTGAGTTCGACGGGGAAGCCGTAAGTTGAGTAAAGAATAAAAGCTTGCTCGCCGGTGAGCGACGTGGACTCGCCGATCATTTTTTCGAATTCTTTCAGACCCTTTTCGAGTGTTAAGGCAAACTTATCCTCTTCTTTTTTAACCTCGGCGAGGACGCGGCCCGCGTTGTGAGTGAGTTCGGGATAGGCTTGGCTGTAGATATTGATAACTTCTTGGCACACGGTGGGGGCAATTGCCGTATCGATGCCCAAGCGTTTAGCTTCGCGGGAGGCGCGGCGGAGCAGGCGGCGGGCTATGTAGCCCTGGCCGACGTTTGACGGCGCCACGCCACGCTCATCACCGATGATGAAGGTGACGGCGCGCAGGTGGTCCATAATGATGCGCAAGGAGCGATCCACCGCGGGATCCGCGCCATAGCGGATGTCGAATACGGTATTAAACGCCTCAAACAATCTTTTATATGTGTCCGTGTCATAATTGGAGTTAACTTGCTGTAAAACGGCGGCCATGCGCTCGAGTCCCATGCCGGTGTCCACATTTTTTTGCTCCAGGACGACGTACTTGCCGTCTTCCCGCTTATCGTATTGCATGAACACGTCGTTCCAGATCTCAACAAAACGCCCGCAATCGCAGTTTGGATGGCACACGGGGCCGAATGACTGATCGTGAGGCTTGCCAGTGTCATAGAACATTTCCGTATCCGGGCCGCAGGGGCCGGTTTGGCCGGCCGGGCCCCACCAGTTTTCTTTCTTGGGATAAGCATAGATACGCGGGCCGGCATTGCCTTTGGCCGGTTCGTCTTTGCCGACTTCGCCGACTTCCGCCCGGATGCCGTGGACAGCGAACTGTGATTGCCAGATATTGGCCGATTCTTCATCGCGCGGAGCGTCATCATCGCCTTGAAAGATAGTGACAAAGAGTTTGGTTGGATCTATGCCGCAATATTCAGGCTTAGTGAGGAATTCGTACGACCAGCCAATAGCCTCTTCTTTGAAATAGTCGCCAAGCGACCAGTTGCCGAGCATTTCAAAAAACGTGCCATGCGAAGCATCGCCCACTTCGTCGATGTCGTCGGTGCGCAGGCACTTTTGCGCGTTGGCAAGGCGCGTGCCCATAGGGTGCTTTTGACCGAGAAGATACGGGACAAGCGGCTGCATACCGGCCGTGGTGAATAGGACGGTAGGGTCGTTTTCGGGAATCAAAGAAGCCGAAGGCAATATGGCATGGCCCTTTTCTTTAAAAAAATCAAGAAATAGTTGGCGGATTTCATCCGTGGAGCGATGTTTCATAATGCAAATAAAGGTACTATAAAATGCCTTGTGACACAAGATTATCTGAATAACTGATAGCTATTCAGGCATGCCTGAATAGCTATCAGTTCACCTCTCCCACCGGCTCTTTGGTGACGTCGTCGACCAGATCGAGAGGGGTTTCAGCGTTGAGCTGGCCGCGTTTTTTTAGGACGCGATAGATGAGTTCGGCTTGATTGGCGAAGACTTTGAGCACCGATGGATCGAAAGATTCTTCTTGTTCGCCGTTCCATTTCATAATTAGGAAGGCCTTGTGATCGCCGGTGTTTTTGTCTGACGGCACGGCAACGAATCGATGCGTATCCGCGTGAAAAAAATGATAAGAGCGGTTTTCTTCGTGCATTTGTTTCAGTTCTTTGTTGGAGATGTGAAGCGATTGCCCGTTCTCATTTTGGCTCATGTCATGAAAAACCTCGTGCTCGGTGCGCAGTTTATCGAGCCGGATGACGCGCAGGAGCGATGGAACTCCGCCCAGCGTGCCGGAGGCAGTGCGGACCAAGGAATCGAGCAGGTCTTTGGACAGTTGATCTTGCTCGTAGATGGAAACAGATGTGTCATTGGCCAATTTTTTGAGCAGGTCCATTTGTCGGTTTAATGATCCGATGTATTGGTATGATGAAACGAGCTCACGGCGCGCTTTGTCACAAGCGTCTTGCGCGGCAATGTGTTCTTTTTCTTTCTTCTCCATCAATCTTTCGTAAAGCATGAAGATAGAGATGCCGGCTAAACCGAATAAAAATATCAAAGCTTCTTCGACATGTTGTTCATGAATACCAAAATAACCCTGTTTAACCAGAGAGGGCGAAAAAACAGCCAACGCGAACAACAATAGATAAACTATCGAGATCCACTGAAAATTTTTAGATCGTTCGTTGGTCATAACCGAAGCTGATAGCCGATACCGCCAAAGGCGGTCGAGAGCTGATAGCCGCTAACCGCTAATGGCTATTTGGTATGTTAGATTAACACAAGTTGATTACCTTGCGAATGATTCCGCCGCCAAGGCATTCTTTTCCTTTATATATCACGGCTGACTGACCTTGAGCGGCCGCGACAAGCGGTTTGGCAAGTTTGATGTGGATTGTTTTTTTGGTTTTGCCTGTGCATATCTTAGCGGAAATTTCTTTGCCGTGATAGCGAGCTTGAATTTTGACATTTAGAGGCATTTTCGGAGCTTGGCCGGCAATCCAGTGCAAATCATCGACAATTAGTTCTTTGGCTTGCAATAAAGGATGGTCTTCACTGTCTGCGACGACGAGTTGGTTTTTTTCAGTGTCTTTTTTGGCAACAAACCAGGGGTGATTGCCCGCAACCCGAATGCGTTGGCGCTGGCCGATTGTGTAATTGTGCAGACCTTGGTGCTTGCCGATGACCTCGCCCTCTGCGGTGACGATATTACCGGGCTTGTTTTGGATTTTGTTAGACAGAAACTTGGAAAAGTCTACTTTTCCAATAAAACAAATGCCTTGGCTGTCGGCTTTGTTCGCGACAGGGAGCTTGAATTTTTTGGCGAGTTCGCGGATCTCGGATTTTTGATAAGCACCAATCGGCAAAAGCGTGCGTCGTAAAATGGAGCCCGGAACACGGTACAGAAAGTAACTTTGATCTTTGCTTGGGTCTTTTCCTTTCAATAAACGTACATCGTACTTCGTACTTCGTACATCGTTATTGTGTTTGATTGTTTTTATTGTTCGTAGTTCGTTATTCGTCGAGCTCAGCCCGGTTCGTTGTTCGGTTCGCGCGTAGTGGCCGGTGGCGATCATGTCGTAGCCTAGTTTCATGGCTTCATCGAAGAAGAGGCCAAATTTAATGTATTCGTTGCAGAGGACATCTGGGTTTGGAGTCTCCCCTCTTTTGTAACCCTTGTAGAGCTCGTCTACAATCTTTTTGCGATATTGTTTTTCAAAATCAAAAGTAAGCAGCGGGATATCAAGCGCTGCTGCGACACGGATGGCATCGCGGCGCTCGGCGCGCCAAGAGCAAACTCCGCTCATTGGGTCTTTGGAATCTGACCAGTTTTTGATAAAACCTCCGGTCACGTCGTATCCTTGTTCCAAAAGCAAAGCAGCCGCGACAGCTGAGTCGACTCCTCCGCTTAATGCGACTAGGACTTTAGGTTTCGAGATTGTTTTTATCATGAAGGCTAATGATTCTCCTCCAGTTTGCCTATATTTTTTAAGAACATGAACGCCTCGTTAATTTTTTGCATGATCTTGGTTTGCTTTTCTTTTTCCGCCTCATCCTGAAAAAGATCGGGGTGATGTTTCGTGACTAAGTTTTTATAGGCTTGTTTTATGCTAGCAGGATTAGCCGCAGAGTCAAGCCCCATAATAACCAATGCCCAATTGGGGTTGTTATACGCGATTCCTTGAATCTCTTCTTCTGCAAAGCTTTCACCATCTTTTTGCCTGACAGCTCGATTATATTTATTAATAATTTTAGCGTATAAATCTCGGACCACCTTTGCAGCTGATTTTAGTTTGGACATTGAATCGATTTTAGACTTAATAGCCTCCAACCTTAAGGCAACAGCTTCACCGGCTCCGTCATTTAGATCGGATATTATATCGTCCAGTTGGGCATCTATCTTTAATAGATCTTTTGGCGCTGTATATTCCAGCAACTGCCGCTCTATGAAACCCAATAAGTTTTGCGCACGAATCTTGGACCTGTTTTTTATCTCATCATCTTTCATTTCCGCCACTATATCATTTAATGCCAACGCTTGATCATATAGCGCTTCGAGTTTTCGAAACCTATCATCCTGCTTTGGATCTCCACCAAACGTTGCCAGGTTATCGTGATAGTGTGAAGCCAAAAAGTACGATATTTCAGCGCTATTCCACAGATCCGCTTCCCTTTTTTCAAAACTATAAAGCCATGGCTCGCGAAAATATTCTTCAGATTTTTGCTTTAGTTGATCAAATTCGCTAGAAAGAAGAGCCTTGTCCTTGAGGCTGATAGAATAATTATTAATGTGATAATAAGCTACATCAAACTGTTCCATTAAGTAATCATATGAATCACTACGCCGTTTGTGTTTTTCAGCGAATTCCGGATGTTCTACTTTAAATGTTTGAAATCTCCCATACTTTTTAACTTGTGATTCTAAAAATGGTACAAAATGCTTTAAAATACCTCGGTCTAATGACTCTACTTTTTGCTTTAGGCGCTGTTTTTCTTCTGGGTCGGTTATATGATCTCCGTAATCAAGCCAAGCATAACTTATCTGCATCCATAGATCTTGTGGGTCCATTACTCTCAATTCATCAGCCGGTGCCATATAATCATAATCAAAATGCCCGGGATCTCTTAATTCGGATTCTACTTCAAAAAGCATGTTATTGAACGAGTCGGATAACTCAAGATTTTTTTCTATTTCCGCTTGAGTCGGATTGTGTTCCTGCGATCCAGGATCCGTTTGCAAAAAAGGATTTGATTCAAATTTACTTCTCATGTGAAAAATTATACATCATTGCCTTCACTAAAGAAATACTATCCTTTGCTCAACCGCTTAATGCGACTAAGACTTTTTTCATAAATGTCTGAACCTTGATTTTCTTGATTTACGCTCAAATAAATCATGATTATCTCGCATCGATAAATATACATTGCGGGACCCCACTAAAGGCGGTGGCTTTAGGAATTAGAATTTCATCAGATAGAAAATCAGATTGGAATCCTCTAATCTTGCGAATCGGGGTTCTGACGTTTGGTAGCGAGTTGCCCGCAGGCGCCTTGAATATCTTCGCCAAATGAGACCCGACGCGTGACGGATATACCGCGGCGCTTGAGATAATCTTGAAATTCGACTCGGCCGATTTGCTCTGTTGGCTTATAAATGCCCGTGTCGTGGTATTTTATCAAATTAACGTGTACGAGTCGTTTGTAAGGTTCTAAGAGCTCTGCGAGCTGTTTTGCGTGCTTAAGGCTGTCGTTGACGCCCTTAAGCAGTATGTATTCAAACATTACTTTGCGATTGGTTTTGCGCATGTAGTCGGCAAGCGTATACATGAGCTGGCCTAAGTTGTAAGGGATGGCGACCGGCATTAGCTCTTCGCGCAGGCTTTGGTTTGGCGCATGCAATGAAATTGCTAGATTAACTTGCGGCGCTTCTTCGATCATGCGCAAAATGCCGGGCACAATGCCGCAAGTACTGACGCTGATGTGGCGCGCGCCGAGCGCGAATAGCTCCGGATCCGTAAGGATATTGATAGCTTCAAAGACAGCGTCCGTATTATGAAACGGCTCGCCCATGCCCATAAAGACGATGTTGGTGACTTTGGAATCTTTTTGTTTAAGATAACGAGCCGCGTGGATTACTTGGTCAACGATTTCTGAAGTTGTCAGATTGCGAGTAAAACCCATTTTTCCGGTGGCACAGAAAGTACAGCCCATGGCGCAACCGATTTGCGATGACAGGCAAACTGTATTACGGCCATCATCATGGCTCATGATTACGGTTTCGATTGAGTTATCATCCTTGGTCTTGAGTAGTAGCTTTGCGCTTGATGGACTTTCTGCTTTATGGACTTGATGGACAGCGAGAGGCGACCATTCCATGTCTTTACAGGATTCGCGCAATGAGGCCGGCCAGGTGGAAATTTGGTCCCAAGAATCGTGCAATTCCTGATAATAAGAACGCAAAGCCTGACCCAAGCGATATTTGGGCTGATCGTTTTCTCTAAGATAATTGGCGAGTTCTTTGATGATCATATAATTAGCGGTTGGCTGATACCGCCAAAGGCGGTCAAGAGCGGTTGGCAGGTGGCGGGCTATCGGTTAAAAGCTGTGGTTTGCGGAGCATACTACAAAAAGGCCTTTTTAACAAGCCTGCGCAGATTAAAGGATAATGATAAAGGATTAATGCAAAAATCTGTTCCAATCCTTGATCTTTAATCCTGATTCTTTTAACGCGACGTGAGAAGTACCGAGCCTGTATTTTGTGTATTTATAGCCAAACCTTGCGAGTATGTATTTAACAGCCACGCGGGGGCGGTTACGATATCCGACCAATTCCAGCCCATGGACAGGAAGGCGTTTTCCGATGAAATGGGGCGGAGCATGCCGCGTTCAACATAATAGACAATCGGATTGTTTGGTGATTTTAACAGTTCGCCGTTGTCAAAGGTGTAAGGCCGGGCTGAGGTGAATGCTTCGGCGACTTCGGAGGTGACGGTTTGGATCGGTACACCCGGGAAGTAATGGTCGAGAAAGACTCCGTCGAGCAAGACATACTTTTTGCCTTTCCAGACATACCAGACGGCCGGCGAATCGGGTTTTTTAATCAGTGTGCCATTGGGAATTTCCGCGGCTTCGGCCAGGGCGGACGAGGGAGAACCTTCCCAGCTGTAAGTTTGCCAGGACCACTTTGCCAATAATTCAGCCTCGGCAAAGAGATCCGCGCGGGACGGAGCTCCAAGCACCACGATGAGGAGTTCGCGTTGCATGTCGTCTTTTTCGGGGCGGACGCGGTAAACAAGGTTATGCAGTGATTCATAGAGGAAGCCGGTTTTGCCGCCCGTGACATAGAGCCCGTTATCAGCATCAGTTAACAGTTGATTGGTATTATATACGGTTTTATGCTCACCGCTATTGCGAATGATAAAGGTGTATTCGCCCGTGGAGGCGGGTTTTTGGATTTGCCTGCGACCGAAGGCCGCGTTTGCGATTGTAAGCATCTCCCTTGCCGTGGTGCGATTGTCCACATCCATACCGGAGAGATCTTCGAAGTATGAATTTTTACAACCCAAATCACGGACCTTACGGTTCATGGCCGCCACAAATCCGTCCATACCCAAGCCGCTTAAACGACCAAAAGCGGTTGCCGCATTATTGGCGCTGCCCACGATTGATGAGTACATCAAATCTTGAATTGTCATTGTCGCGCCATCCGGCACGCGCAAGCGCCCGCCGCCGACCTCGTCAGCCTCCGTAAGGGATACTACAGCATCCCAGGCAGGCTGGCGTTCAATGAAAACAAGGGCGCCAACAAGCTTGGTTAAACTGGCCGGCACCCAAGGTTTGTCAGCGTTATACTCGTATAAAATTTCTTTTGTGTTTATGTCCATGACGATGGCGGCCGCGAAATTTTTTTCAGAATGCGCAAAATCAGCCAGAGCTACGCGGTGCGGCACGGCGGCGTGGGCGGCGAGCGGAGCTAAAGCGACGCAAAATACCGCCAAACTCCAAAAAAACCGGAGGATCTTCATGTACTTTTTATTTTGCCACAAAATTGGAAAATAACCAATAACCTATAAAATTATCAATAACCAATAATTAATAACCAATCACCGCTATCCGGCGGGGTTCCGCATACATTAAAATTTATAATCTTAAAAGCGGGTTATATAGCCAATTTCAAGATGACCAAATAATCAATTGGTAATTGCCGGTTTGAGCTCGTTACACGCGACCGTACGATTCTTCCATCCAAGTTGCCAGATTTTCCATGAGTTCCGGATCTGCTGTGAATAAGTGGATTCCATGCCCGGCGTTTTTATAGGGCACAAATTTTTTGCGGTCCGAGGCGCTTTTTTCTACAACCTCTTGCGCCATTTCATAAGCATCCGGATCATCGGAGTCAGAGCCGGCCGCCCAGATTGCATGGTGCGCTTTGGTGTATTCCGCCTTTTCGGCGGCATTGATACCCCGGTAATCACCCGGCGACATGAGAACCGCTCCGGTCAAGATCGGCTCTTCCTCGAGCGCCCAAATGGCGATATTGGCACCGATAGAAGCGCCGACCATCATGATCTGACTTTTAGCATACCCCTTTTCTTCCAGCCAATTCAAGGCTCCGATTACATCGTAAAGATACTTGTGATGTTCTTCGTCGCTGAACTTTTTATAATCCAAGCTAACACCTTCTACGGTTTTGTTGCTTTCACCGTGTCCGCGCATATCAATGGCCAGTGAGGCGATATTGTGGCGGCCAAGCACTTCTTGAAAGGCTGACCAGGATTTACGGTCAAGGGGCATCATGTGCAATAAAATGGCCACACCGATGGTAGTGGGTGAGGGCGACCAATTGCCGACAATGCGGACATTATCTAAAGTTGTGTAGTTGATGGTTTCCATATATGAAGATAGCTGATAGTAGTTAGCGGATAGCGGTTGGCGGATTCTGTTTGCGAGGGCGTTTCCCTGAGTTATGGCTATCAGCTCACAGTATTGCTATGAAAAGGTTACTTTGGAGCCCGGATTTAAAGTGGTGGGGCCGTTTGAGCCGCGAGGTTGCTGTGCCGACGCATCACTGCGAATGCCATGCGAACGGCGCTTGTCCAGCGGATTTGTTTCTTGAGGCTTATCTGTTTTAAATACCAACAGTGATTCCGGCTTTTCATTAAATTCGGGCGCGGACTCTTTTTTGTGCTCTGGTTTTTTTTCGGATTTGGCCGCTCGGTTATCCGCCGGGGCTTGTTTACCTTGTTTTTCAGGCTCTTTCTGTTTTCCATCCAGTTTTTGTTCGATCTTGCGTTTGCGTGTTTCGATATTTTTGCCCTTTTGTTTGGCAATATCACCCACGAGGCCGCCGCCTAAAAACGGGGGTTCATCCGCATCTTCTTCATCACGAGGCAGCTCGGAAATGGGCGGTAAATCGATTTTGCCGACGATACGCGGTTTATTGAGTTCTTTATTGCGCTTTTTGCGCTTTGGCGGGCGATCTTTAGCGCCAGCGTCATCCGCTTCGGGTTCGGGCCCCATTTTTTTGATTTTTTCCTTGCTTTTTTGTTCTTCTTTGATTATCGGCAGGCAATCCGCGCAATACATGGGGCGCGTGGGATCGAGTTGAACCGGCATTTCCCAAACTTTGCCGCAACGAGAGCAGGTGTGTTTGAACTTCGGCTTGTCTTTCTTTTTCTGCTGGCCGCCCCCGGCCATTTTTTGCAAAGCTTCGAGACGTTCGGGTGAAATCTTAAGATATTCGCCGGTATCATCATCTTCTTCCTCATCCTCCAAATACTGCGCCGGGCTTTTAGCTTCATCGCTTTGAGCTTGTTCGGAAACCTCTGTTGGAGCTGTCGCGGTTACCAAATCAGCCACCGAAACATTGGACAAATCTTGATCTTCAGCCGCCTCGTCAACCGCCCGAGCCGCTTCGCGCAGAGATTCGGCGGCTTCCATTCCGCTCCAGCGCAAAACTTTTTCATTGATAGTGGCGCGCGGAATAGCATAACGCTCACGTGAAACTTGAATGACTTTTTCGGCATTACCCGTGAACTTGGCCATGGGCGGCAAAGTAGTGGCCGAAAAAGGCGCGGTGGCCACGCCATCCACCATCAGCTTGAGATAAACGTTGTACTTGGGCAGATTGATAAGATCTTCTGCAGTGAATTGAGGCGAAAACTCTTTTTCCAAGAATTCGGCGTCTGTTGAACCGACTCTGAAGGTTAACAATGTGCCCACGTTGCCTATGACCGCGGCTTTTACTTCGTCAGAGAGCTGTTCGATGTATTGGTGAGCGACAGTGAGACTTAAGCGGTATTTGCGAGCCTCGGATAAGATGGAGGCGAATGATTCAGTTGCGAAGTTTTGGAACTCGTCGACAAAGAGGTAGAAATCGCGGCGGTCTTCTTCGGGGATATTGACCCGCTCCATGGCCGCCATCTGCATGCGGGCAATAATCATGCCGCCAAGCAGGCGCATGTTATCTTCACCGATACGGCCCTTGGATAAATTGACGATAAAGATTTTGCCTTCGTCCATGATACGGCGTATTTCCACCGTTGATTTGACTTGCGCGACGATATTGCGGATAACGGATGCTGATAAAAACTGGCCGACTTTGTTTTGAATGGCGGGCAATGCTTCGGCCTTGTATTTATCGGTCCATGATTCGAATTCCGCGACCCAGAAAGTTTTAACAATCGGATCGCGGATTTTGGCTACGACTCTTTTGCGGTAATCATCATCTACCAGCAGGCGGTTGATGCCCAGCAAGGTAGCGCCCGGGTAGTCGAGCAGTGCCATCACGCAATTTTGCAAAATATATTCCATGCGCGAGCTCCAAACATCGGGCCAGATTTTTTTAAAGACTCCCATGAGACCATTGCTTACCAGATGTTTTTGATCTTCGGCGACAGATTCGAGGATATTAAAGCCTACCGGAAACTCCAGATCGGCTGGATTGAAATATACCACGTCGTTAATGCGGTTTGACGGGATGTAATCCAAAAGTTTTTCAGCGGTGTCGCCGTGCGGATCTATATAGCAGACTCCATGCCCGGCCATGATATCGGACATGACCATATTTTCTTGTAAAACGGTTTTACCCATGCCGGTTTTACCGATGATATACAAGTGGCGTCGGCGGTCATCGGTTTTAATTCCAAAGCGCCTCCGCTGGTTGCGGAAGTTGGTTTCAGCAAAGAGAGTTATCTCGTTTTCGTGGTCATGATCGTATTCAACCATACTTTAATAGCTGATAGCTGGTACCGCCAAAGGCGGTCAGAGCTGATGGCTGATAGCTAGCTATTTGCTAACTGCTATCTGCTGTCAGCTGATTTTTATTTTTGTTATGTGTAATTTGTTAGGCAAACGGAAGGTTCATGGGGGGTTCGGTATATTTCATTTCACGTTTTTTGACTTGCGGCGCTTTAACTTGATAGGTATGCGGAAAATGCCAAAGCGTAGCCAACTCTTCGGTGCAAAGATAGTAAGGCGCATTACCATCCCAAATCGAGCGGTCTTGATAATATTTAATCAGCTTGCGTTTACGCACACTGTTTCGCTTGTCTTTCATGAAGAGTAAAGACCCATTTACGCCCACTTGTTTGGCCTCTGGCTTTAGCGAGAGCATGTCATTGGTGTTCATCTGCTTGATAAAGCCGATAAGCGATTGAACGATTTTGGGCTTTTTAAAAACATTCTTTTTACCAACGTAGATAAAGCGAATTTTACAATTAAACGCCAGTTTGGAGACCTTGTTTTCCACGGCTTCCAAGACTTTTTTATCACCCGGGCTTAAGGCCAACATTTTATTTTGCAGTGGATTGTCCGCTTTAGCATCCCCGCCTCCGCCGCCTCCCATGAGTTCATTGGCGAGCCAGATAAACAAGTTAAAGGGCGCTAAAACGATCTTTTCAATCATGCTGGGCGGGTTAACCACTTTTTCTCCTTTTAGTTCTTTTATTACTTTTGAACCCTCTTTTTGATATGTGCCGATATCGATGGGAAGACAGAGCAGTTGTACCCAAACTTGTTCACCCGGACCCATACGTGACATGCCTTCGAGTAAAACCGCTAAAGGATCTTTCAGTTCACTGGACATGGTATGTTCAAAAGAGGGGTATGTACGCAAAGAATAAAAAGAGGGCTTGCCGCCGGCCGGAATCATTTCAGTGCCCCACAGATCCCATTCCGCATCCGGGTACCAAGTGGGGACATTTTTGGCATAATCATCCACTTCCGTTATTTCAGCCTCCGGGTACTGCGCGAAGATTGACGCTTCAACCAGATCGCGCAAAGGACGCAGGCAGTAGATGATGAACTGGACGTTGCCTTCTATGGAGATTATCTCGCAAGAAATCGGGTCTTGATGTTTACCTTGAATCCAAGTTTCAGTCCAGGATGCGGGGGCGTGCGCGCCCGCCAAATGCGAGAATATGTTTTCCACCGCTTTGAGCGACTGGCCCGCGTCTTTCTCGGTCAGACGCGGTATATCGATGGCCAGTGTTATGAACTCTTTGGAACGAGCCGCTATTGTCTGCCGCCAGTTTAACCAGATTTTGGTACCGGCCCAAATAAGAATAATCAGAAACACAACCCAACCGCCATATATAAAAAACGTGTACATGGCTGTAAAAGGGTTGGAGCCGAATGCGGCTAGAAACGAGGCTACATCAAGGGTAAAAAACTCGTTCATAATGAACTATATTGTAGCACAAATTTAATAGCGCGAAAATGCCGTTCATTGGCGCCAAGCGGCAAATATAAAATAGCAAGAGCCGTTTGGTTCGCTCTTGCCATTTAAGCTTGAAAAATGATATTGCCTAGCCTTTGCTTGCTTTTCGTTTTTGCTGGAATTTGTAGATAGTAACCAATAACGGGGACGCGATAAAGATGGATGAGTATGTACCGGCCAAGATGCCGATGATGAGCGTGAGCGCAAAGTCTTTAATGCTTTCACCGCCAAAGAGATAAACCGCGATCAAGGCCAATAAGGTGGTGAACGTAGTATTTATCGATCTTAGAATTGTTTGATTAAGAGATTTGTTGACAATATCGACGAAAGTTCCGCTGGTTTTTTGCAAATTTTCACGCACGCGGTCGAATACCACGATTGTATCGTTAATTGAATAACCCATTACCGTGAGAATGGCGGCAATAAACGATGTACCGATCTCCAGTCCGTAAAATTTACCCAAAAAGGCAAAAATACCCACGGGGATAATGACATCATGAAATGCGGCAAAAACCGTGACTAATCCGTATTTCCAGGAAGCCACGGGAATGGAGACCTTGCGGAATGTCCAGCCGATAAAGATAAGGATGGCGATAAAGACAATAACCAAAGCGGTTAAGGAGTTTGATTTGAGCTCTTGACCGATTACCGGGCCTATGGAATCAAAGCGCAATTCGGTTATTTGGCCGTATGATTCTTGAAGCAACGACAAAACTTGCTGATGCTGATCCTCTTTTAAAGACTGCATCCTGAAATTCATGTCCGTTTCCCCCACCGGCTGTACCACGATCTCGCCCAATTCAAGCGGCTCGAGAACTTGCTGAGCCTCGATGGCCGTGGGGCGCTCTCCTTCGTAGCGCACAGACAGGAGCGAGCCGCCCGCAAAATCAATACCTTGGTTTAAACCGAAAGACAGGAGGGCGAAAATGCAGGCCCCGATGACAACCGCGGAGATGGAGTACCAGATGTAACGATATTTAACTATGTTCATATTTCATTTCATCGAATGTCGATCGCCGAATGTCGCGTGATGATGATATTTGACGTTGGACTTTGACGATTGTTTATTATGCTTAATCCTCTTTTATCTCATTGGGCTCTTTGCGCTTCAAAAAGAACCACGGCGCTTTGTTGGTAAGTTCGGGTATGGAGACAAAATGCAACAAATTGCGGGTGATTACGATGGCTGTAAACATGGAGATTACAACACCGATTCCAAGCGTGAGCGCGAAACCTTTTACAACCGATGAAGTAAACCAGAATAAGACCGTGCAAGATATAAGGGTCGTCAGATTGCCGTCGCGGATACTGGGCCAGGCGCGCCTGAATGCTTCTTCAATGGCCGTGGAAAACGGTTTTTTACCTTTTAATTCTTCTTTCAACCTTTCAAAGATGAGTACGTTGGCGTCCACCGCCATACCCACGGAGAGGATCAAACCGGCGATTCCGGAGAGGGTCAGCGTAACGGGTATGGTTTTAAAAATGGCAAAGACTATTGACGCGTAGATAGTGAGCGACAAGATGGCGATTATGCCGGGCACGCGATACATAAGTAGCATGAATAGCGCGACAAGCAGAAAGCCGTACATGCCCGCAACAAGCGATGAGCTAACAGAGTCTTTGCCCAATGAAGCGCCGACAGTTTGTTGGGCAATCAGTTCGATAGGCACGGGCAAAGCGCCGGCCTGCAGGCGCTGGGCCAAGAGCTTGGCCTCTGACACGGTAAAGTTGCCGGTTATTACGGCGCGGCCGCCCAAGATTTCCTGGTTGACCGTGGGTACGGAAATCGGTTCGCCGTCGAGATAGATGGCGACCGGATTACCCACGTTTTCGCGGGTGATTTCGGCGAATAAATCCGCGCCCTCATCGTTAAATTGCAAGCCCACCTCCGGAGCGCCCGAACGAGGGTTGAATTCTATTTGCGCGTGCTCCAATTGCTTGCCGGTAAGTTCGGTGCGTTTAAAGGGTTCGGGCGGCGGAACGACATCATCGCGAGTCAACTTGCCGAACAATGCTGCGCTGACACGCACATCTTCTACGCCCCTTTCATCCATTTTATAGATAAGGTGATAACCAAAATCGGTTTCAATCGGTTCGGTTATTGTGCCCACTTCCTGAGGAAAGACAGCCTCTTCAAAAGGCTCAACCATCACTCCTTTGGCAAACCAGCCCAAATCGCCGCCGGATGAGTCCGCGCCGGGCTCTTCAGAAAGTTCTTTGACTTTGGCTTCGAAATTTTCCGCGGTAGAATCTTCTTTAATACTTTGGATTAAAGTCAGAGCTTCTTCTTTGGTTCTGGTTGTTGTTGTGGGCGCCTGCATGGAGCCGTTCCATTGTATTAAAAGATGGCGAGCGCTGACTTCTTTGCCGGTTTCGGATTTTTCTTCGATTTTAACTACAGCTTCAGCGGTTTGCGTGCCTATAACGGTTGGGTAAACTTGGCCGACATCCGCATCCTTAACAACTTCATAGATTTCTTGGTATTCGGGCTTGTCTTTGATAAAACCCAAATCACCGCTGTCTTCCAGTAAGTTTTGATCTTCCGGCACCTCTTCAAGTTTTTTATTGAAGCTGTCCGGGTTGTTGACTACGTCAGCCAAAAATAATTCGGCTCTGGTTTTAGCTTGAGCCGCGGATTGCTCTAATTCCTCACTTTCTTCTTCTGTCAGCTCACGAGGCT
>WJLP01000045.1 GCA_014728435.1 Candidatus Uhrbacteria bacterium | reverse complement strand
CAGCTCACAAACATCAATAACTTTTCCTTCGGAATTGGATACAAAAAATAAACAGCCCCTGTGACCACTAAAATCCCCCACCATGAACCAATCATGCTGACAGCGTGAGCGATTACTGTGCGTTTAGATCCTTGAGACATAACTTGATTTAATACCAAATGCCAAATTACGAATGCCAAATATACGAAGCCTTCGGCATTATCTATATTTTTGTAAACTTAGTATAACTCATGTTTAAAAAAATATAAAAAGAATCGAGCAAAGCTCGACTCCTTCATTTGGCATTTGGCATTCGTAATTTGGCATTAATTTAGTTTATTCCCAAATATCTCACTTTACTCAAATAATCTTGACAATTACTAAAAATCATGATTTACTATATAACCTTATTAAGGGAGTCGCACAATGACAAATAAAGAAAGAAACGACTGGATTAAAGAGCTATTCGCCATTTATCAAGAAATCAAAGAAAGATACGCAAACGGAGAACGATTTCCTCATCAAATACCACAAAGATGGCGAATGGTACGCATCGAAAAAGCAATGGCTGAAATCAGAGCAGGTAATGCAGAAAGAGGTATTTGCATCGAATGTGAAAAAAGCATACCCAAAAAACGCATGCTAGCTTTCCCCGAAGCGATCTGGTGCGTCAATTGCGCTGAAATCTTCGAGTTCCAACAACAAAACAAACGACGTCGGCATCACATGCGCCTGGATGTGCCCGTAGCAATCAAATGAAAAATCAAGACGCTGTAGAACAAGTCATTTCTCTGGTCGAAGGAAACATTGAATCCAGCTACTCCTATGACTCAAATCGAAAAACATGGCTACTGCCAAAAAGCTTCTCCTTGCCAAATCAATTTGCTAATGGATTAAGCTACAATCAATTTATATCAATTCTGATACTACTAACCGATCTGCTTTATCCGTGCATGAGCATAAAAAATCGCTCAATCAAGGTAGACCGCAACCAAGCACTTGCAAGATATAGCGACATCCAACAGCAAGTTATCGAAGCAAAGGTTTTAGCTAACCTGCCCGGGTTTCTAAGTTCCTTTAAAAACCCATCCACTCTCCGTCAAATTCTAGTTGGCTCTTTGTTGGCAAAACAAAACACCACAGACTTTGATGACACCAAGTTCGTCCTCTCGTTAATCTTTTAAACTAATCCTAGCTCGCTTTTCTAAAATGCGAGCTTTTTTCATTTAAATCCTCACGATCATTCATAACTCTATAGCCCAATAAATTCACAATTTCCGGATCATCTTTTAAATTAAGCTTCAGTTCCTGTTTAAGCTCTCTATGCATGCCAAGGAATTGATAATCTTCCTGATCAAATGATGATTGATGTTCAAAATCCGATGGATACCCCTCCACAAAATACAAATAATTCGGCAAGTCGCTTCCACGAGCAAATATAATATCTCCATAAGAATACCAAGTCCAACCAGTATCCGGCATATCCTGCATATTAGGCACCACCTCGCTCACCTTGCCCATCTTGATATTCTGATTATCTTTTAAATCAACATTACTTGTATGAATCGCAAAAAAACGCGATGTATGACCTTTACTTGCGTAATAACTTGCAACAACCTCATCAGGCACCAACTCCAATGGCAAATCCAGATGGCTCTCCGCATCTTGAAGAGCTTCTTGCAGCTCCTTATCTAAATCCTTAAAACGCCTTGGAGCCTTAAGGTATCTAATTAGATTTTCAGCAGGTATATGTAGCAACAAATTCCTAATAAAACCCCGCCTTAAATCCACACTATCAACATCACCACCGGTTTTATGCATTATTTCTTTTACAACATTAGAAAAATACTCAAACGTTGGCCGCCAATTTCGGCTGTACAATTTTTTAAACAAAGTTACTTTTGCCATCTTTGGCATATTTGCTAAAACTTCATCGTCAAGAACTCCATGTAAATTTTCATCTAAAAAAATGTTTAAACGCTCAACATTTTCTTGGCGTTCCAATGATTCGCTTTTATTACCCGGTTGTACAAATTTTTCTTCCATATAGATTAGTATTATTTTAAGTTATATTTATAAGCTTACTGCACAAAAATATATTAGGCAACTTAAAAAAGAATCTAAGAATCTAGGCGAGCTAGCTCAAATTCCAGATTCTTAGATTCATAGATTCTTAAAATTATTCCCAAACATCCCTATACCCCGGCTCATCAGCATTCGGATAATCCACCTGCCCCTGCTTTTGCAGATCATATAACTGATGCATCTGAATTCCCGAGTCAGATAACGTCAAAAAAGTATTATCCATATATGCTACGCGATCTATATCCGCATCATAATCACCATAGTACCAACCCGATTTTAAAGCCGCTTGATTATCTTCATGATGTGTAATCCTGCCCAGCTCCTCAAAACCCCCTGCAACAGTCAATTTATAAACAAACGCGCCTTGAAAGGTGAAATCACCATACTCATTACCATCATTGTAAGGATCCGCCTTTACCTCATCACTGAGCTCAGCGAGTCTAATCGGTAAAGCGAGCAACTGCTTACTCGGCGAATACATAAATGCTTTATGATTATGCAACGCTTCCGACTCAGTTCCTCTGTCACCGATAATAATCTTATGCAATTCTTTTGGATTTGTAACGTCAGTCACATCAAACACAGCCATCTTGATTCCCTGATACCAAGCAAAATCACCTTCCTCAGCTTCTACAGTTTCTTTACCAACGCCAATTATATGATTTTCATCCATTGGATGTAGATAATCCGAATATCCGGGAATTTTTAATTTACCCAAAATCTTCGGATCCTTAGGATTCTTCAAATCCAGCACAAAAAACGGATCAACTTTTTTAAACGTCACCATATAACCCTTGTCACCCATAAACCGCATCGAATAAATCCGCTCCCCGGGCGCGATCCCCTCGATACTACCCGCCGGATTCATCTCACCATCTAAAATATAAACATTATTCGTCGAATCCGCGCCCGTTCTCCAAACCTCGCCCTTGGTTGTGGCAACTCTTAAATATCCATTATGCTCATCCAATGAAAACTGATTCAATAAATGCCCCGGCACATGGCCTTGCTTGGCAAAATTCACCTCTCCTTCATCCAAATTAAACTTATATATATTCGTGCGCTCGCGATCCTCCGGAATCATGGAGTCATAAAACGGACGTACCTGCCAATCGCGCTTGGCCACATACAAATTCTCAAGCGATGCATAAACCGTTTCACTGGAACCTAAAATGACTTCGCGCTCTACCTCGCCTTTACCGTGCATGGGCACCGACGCGACCGTCAGATACTCTCTGCTCGGCTCCGGGTCAAAGTAACCAACATTACCGCAACGTACCATGGGCTCAAATTCACCGCTCTTATCGCTGTCTCGATATGCGGGCACCAAACCTTCCTCTTTGGGCAAACCATCCAAACTGTGCCACCTGCTCCAAGAGCTCATTACCAGATAAACATTGCCGTCTATCATCCTTGATGATGATAACGATCCGTCAAACTCAACCGTTCTCACTTTTGTCGGTTCTGACCGATCCGCGATATCCCAAATCTGTGCTATGGAAACATTCCCTCCGTATGGATACGGCACAATCGATTCCGCGGCGTCCCCGGCCAAAGGCATGGGGTAAAAGTGGTCCATGTATTTGCGGCCCATCACCATCAACTTATCACCATCAACATACAAATCACTCGCATGAACGTCATCATCCATTTCAATTTGACCCACCAGCCGTGCGCTATCAGCGGGTAAAACTTGTGAAATCATTATTCTATTCTTAGATAGATGATAAACATAAGTGCCGTCCATCTTTACAATATCCGCCTCATCAACTCCCTCAACCTGCACATTGGTCTCCGAATATTCTTGTGCCGTATCGGGTGCCGTTTGCGCGCCGCTTCCGGGCGCGGGCGCCGCCTCATTTTTTACCGCCATGGGCATAGCAAACATATCATCCATCATACCGCGTCCAAAATAATCGTCCGCTTTGGCAATTTGCCCCTTTAACTGCGAACAAGATGCAAACCTTTGCACCCCCTCGACCTCAACCAAAGGCCTCTCCGGTAGGGTTAAGTCAACATTTACCACCGGCGCCATGGGTGAAAACCCAAAACTCGTAACCATAAACGCGCCCAATGACTTTAAAAATAGATTTGAAAACATAAACTTTTCTTAGCTAAAAGTCCGTCAATCCTTTCAAGTTTGTCAAGTAATTATAACCCGCTTGATAGACTTGACCCGTCCCACAACGTGTCTATCGAAGCTTTAGCATAGATAGAAACTTTAGCGCAGTGGGATGGACTTTCAGCTTGATAGACTAAATTAATTATTTATAGTGTAACTCGACATTATTAAAAACGCTACCCGTATACTTGGATGACAAAAAAACCGCTCTTAAACTATTTACCATCGTTTCCAGCTGAGCTCGATGTTTCAGGAAACAAAAAACCGCCCGAAAGCGATTTTTTTATATTGACGAATTTTACCGGTTGCCTAAACCCATGCCCATTCCACGACCATTACCATTACCTTTGTGCATTCCACGTATTCCTTTGCCCGGGCCGCCAACTTCTAACCCAAGCTCTTCGCGGATATTCTTTGCATCATCCATGAGCTGATGCATTTCTTGATAGCGAGCAAAGTTATCAGCGTTAATTACTTGTAAAAATTCAGGGAGCTCTCCTTCAACCGCGACTAAATTGAACCAAGTTTCATAATCCCCGTTTAGCGCCGCCTCACGGATAGCTTCACGCTCTTGCGGAGTGTGGAAGTGCGGATGATTTGCTTTGAACTTTTCCGGTAAACCCAATTCTTGCGCGATTGCTTTGGCTGTCTCAAAATCTTTATTCATCACCGCCTCATGCATATCCGCGAATCTATCGAAATTATCAGCCGTTATAGTTTCCAGTATCTTTGGCATCGTACCGTCTTCCTTTGTAAGAGCTTCTGCAAACGCATTATAATCCCTGCTCGCAATCGCATTTTGCACATCCTCATTCTGCATAAATCCATGCGCCTTATGTAGTTTATTCTTGACATGCATTTTCTGCATCATCCCTCGTTTATTTATAAATTGTTCTTGCGCTTCCATGGTTGGCGCCGCATCACTTGCAAGCACCGCGCCGCCGATCGCGATTGTACCTAACGCTCCTGTCGCGATACCGGCTTTTTTCCAAAAATTATAGTTCATATTGCATTCGATAAAGGTTAAAGCGAAAAGTTGAATGATTATTGCAGTTATCTAAACTGCTACTTAATCCTTAATCTTTAATCCTTAATCAATAATTTTAATTAAGAGAACCCGCGGGATTGGTCGGGCGGCCGCTAGCTTTCCGGCCCGTCCACCAGCTCATACGCAACTATCGCGCCGGCTCTTTCACTCTTGTTTGTATAAACTGCCTCACCTGCTGAATACGTATGCCCCTGGGGCACGGCCTAAGCACTTCGGCTTTAAACGCATTATTGGTTGTACTGGAAATCCCTACCACAAAAACACACTTCGATTGCTCGGCTTTTTGCACATCGCGCGGATTACAACTATGCACGTCCACCCGCCAAATATTACCTCTTGGATCCTTAATCAACATCTGCCCTTCGTGCATTTGTTCCACTCTGCCGATTACCTTCTCTTTATCCAACTGGATAAAATGATTGATACGCGGTCTTTGTATCAAGTCATAACCCGGCATCTTGCTGGCCGTCGACTCAATCTTGTCCGACATGCCCGTGGCCGAGATGGCTCCGCCAAAAGCAATAAAGGCCAGCAATACCGTGCCGCCAATCACTACTGTACGGTATCGATAACCACGCGGTGCGTGCACAAAAATCGCCACCGCCCCCACAGCCAAAGTCAAACTCATAATGATCCAAAACAGGGGCAACGCATCTAATATTTGCGATAAAAAACTGCCGTCATTATATTCTTTCAGCAAACTGTTCGGATCTGTCATAAACCAAACCGCCACGCCGGATGACGCCGTACCGATAATCACAAACGAACCGAACAAAATCCAAAGCACCGCGTGCTTGGCCTGTACGCGCCATTTGGGAATAGGTTCGGGCATGTCTCCCTTATCTATTCTCTCCTTGAATTGGTCTGCTATGCTTGTCATATTGATTTAATTTCCGGCTGTACGGCTTCCGCGCACTTAACAAACTTCTGTTTCGCTCTCCTGATCCATGTGGCCACAGTGCCCGGCGGAGCTTTCAAAATGTCACTGATTTCGTCATACGTCTTTTCTTCCATATACGCCAAAACCAAAACCGTTCTGTCTCTCTCCGGCAATTCATTCATAATTTTCTTAACCGTCTCTGCGGTTAAATGCATATCCGCGAGCCGAGCCGTGTCATCATCCGCCGACAGCATTCTCTTAAAACCATCGTCTTCATCATCCATGGAAAAATCCCCCATCTCTTTCTTCTTTTTTCGATACGCGGAGATGGTTCTGTTGTGCACTATGCGATAAATCCAACTGGAAAATTTCAATGATGGATCAAAGCGCGCGATGTTTTTATACGCGTCCATAAAAGCCTCCTGCAAAATATCCTCCGCATCCTCATGCGATGACCCGCTGATGCGTCGTATATACGATAAAAGACGCGATTCATAGCGCCTAATTAAAACAACCAACGCGTTTGCGTCGTCTATAACGATTCGCGCCAGCTCTTCATCGGTTTTATTTTGATATTCAGCCGGGGCCATAGCCGTATCATATACTACGCCAAGGATACCACAAGACTTTCAAGCCACATTTAGCTAATCAAAGCCTAAAAAACTAGCAAGGAACAAGTGACAAGAGTAACTAAAATATCTAAGTTACAAAAATCACTCTTGCGACTTTAAACTTTAGACTTTGGCACTGTTCCTCTTTCCATACTCTTTATGATAATATAATTTCATATGTCCGCCATGCCCGAAATGATACCTTTATCCCCTCCGAATGTTTTTTTGCAGAGAGAGCCGGTTAAAAACAAGCCCGACAAGGTTACTAAAGTGGAACTGGAATCAGCCGAAGTATCCCGGCATGAAGTATTTGACTATGGTCGATCCGTGCAAATTTTTCGTGAAATCTTAGAAACCAACCGCAAAGGCAAATCGCGTTGCCTGGAAACAGAATTTCAAAACCGCATTATCCGTTACATGTTGCGCAAACCACTATCCGGATTAGACCCGCTTTTACAAAAAATCAGCGCTGAAGCCCAAATGCAATGCCGCCGCACGGAACTAAAAAGCCAATTCGCTATCGAAAAACGAAAGCTCTTAAGTGGAATAGAAGCCGTTATCCAAACACTACGCAAAATTGAAGCTAAATTTTTAGCCGACAAACGCGCCGGCAAGATCAAACCCGGTACTGAACTTTTTTTAGGTACGAATAATATTTTAGACGCTGAAGCTGCGATAGATCTGGCCGCGATCGTCTACGACGAGTCCGGCCCTTCGCAAATCCAGCTTCATCAAGTTAAAGGCGGTAATGTTCCGGTAACCGGTAAAGAAGGCCGAGAAATCCAAGCCAAACACCAAGAATTCATAGATAATCTTGCATCGAGCCATTACGCCGCATCTTACGAATTAAGCCAAGCGGAGTTATCACGGCAAGAAAAAGAGATGATCTGCTTCTTTGAATCTTTTGGCAATATTGAGTCGGATATGGAAAAAATCGCAGCCCTTCAAACAAGGTATGAAAGCCTGTTTCTCGAATTACTTACCAATCCACCGCAAGAAATAAGCGAGTCGCCGCTAAAAGAATATCTTCAAAATAATGTGGCTGAAATTTCTTTAGTGGATTTTTGGCAACTATTTCATCAAAAACAAACTAGCCGCTTTTTGGAAGTTTTTGTTGAAAATAGCTTAGCGGATGAAATATCGGCGGAACAAAAAGCGCTGGCGCAAAAATTGCGTGAATGGTGCTTAGGATATCTCCCACCCGCCGAAGCCTGGGGCGAGCTCTACTCGAGGCATAAGCTGGATCCGCAATTCATAACTCAAAACGCAAACTTTGTTTCGATTATCGACCATAGCGCTCCTAATATTGTAAAAAGTCTTAAGCCAACCGCCGCTTAATAAGAGGCTTGACTTTTTTCAATCATTACTTTAATATGAAAAATCCTTTTACCCTTGCAAGGGAGACAAAAATGCAAAACAAAGTCGGCAAAACCGCCGCTAAACTGGGTTTTGTTCCTGTAAGCGGACATGTCAGCCCTCCCTACGAGCACCTTTTAAGCGAATTTGGCAATATGCTGGAACGGCTTATGAGCACTCCCGAGTATCAGGAAATCAAAAAACGCCGCCTGAACGAGGAAATCACAGCCGCCGAAGCCTGGAAGCTCACCGGCGAATTAGCCCAAAAATTGCAAAAAAAACAATAGTCCTTTCCACTCATGCCCGATCGGGCGTTTTTTTGTTACAAAAAAACCACCGACTTTCATCGATGGCGAGTAGATAGCGGTATGAATCACTAGCCAAAGGCATACGGCCCATGGCGTCCGCGGTGCCACAAATTCGTCTGCGGCATGTCGCGGGGAACATTGTCCGATTCAAGGTGCGAAATTTTATTTGATCTCTTTCCGGCTCTATCTGCCCTGCCGGCGGGCTTAATTTCATAGATGCAACCTCTGTACGTCGAGGCGCCGGAATTTCCGCAAGCCCTTCCGGTAGGCCGAATCTCGTTTTCACTCAAACTCGAAGGAACCGCGCGCGCGAACTTGTTTCCAGCCCGTACTCGCCGAGCGCAAGGCTCGTGAGCCGAGGCGCACCGCGCGATGGAGTGATGCGCCACTCCCTGCGACGCTTTCGCGTACTTGCCGAGCTGACTTTTACTGTCACTCGGCCGGTAATAACCGGTCTTGCCATGCTTCACGGCTTCCACCGGCTTGCTGTCTGTCGACTCGTCTCCGGACTTGGCCAAAAGCTTCAGCCTCTGCCCTCCCTGGAGAGCGAAACCAATCTCTTTGCCTTCATGCTTCTTGAGCCAATCGGCAAAGAATTGCCCGCCCGGCTTCTTCCAGTCCGCGCGCTTCAAGCGCCAACGATCCTGGTTGAAGTGGAGCTTGTTACGATTCATCGGCTTGTTCGCAAATTCCATGTAATAAGGAATAGTCGCGGCCGCGATGTTGGCCTTGATGGTACGTTCGGCATCCCAATCGTGGTTGGGCATGCAACGCTGTAGCGCGTAAATATCCGCGCCCTTGCCAATGAACAATTCCGCGTCACCATTGTCATAAACTTTGGCGATGCTTACATGCTCCGGGACGCAGTTAATGCGCGCATTGGACTTGCCGGCCGAGCTCGACTTGTACGCCGGCTTATTGTAGCTCTTGCCCGCGACTTCCGGGTAACGCAAGCGCCACTGCCTATAGCGCTCGGCGTCGATGTCCGACTTGCCATGCACGTAAGGCTCGCTGGGCTTGGGCCGCCCCGTCGTGCTCGCGTGAACCACGGGTCCACCGCGAGCTGTTTTCTTTACGGGCGGCTTGGTCGCGTCATGCGCATCCAGCTCATCAGCCGCTTCGTACGCACTCGTACCATCATCTTCCGCGGCTTCCGCCTTGGCAACCGGTTCCGCCTTCTTCACGTCTTCCGCGCGCACCGGCTCCAAATGATAGATATAATTCTCGAAACGTTGTCTGGCCTCGGCCAGGTTCTTGTCGCGCTCCGTTTGTCGCAGCTTTGCTTCCGCGAGCCGGCGCCGCTCAGCAAACGCTGCGTCCATCCGCGCGATCCGCCCCTCATGGGGTTGATTCACCGTATTCACGCAACCAAGAAACTCGGCTCTGGTTGCCTTTACGGCCTTGTCAGTGGGCGGATGGTGGCACCGCAATGTGTACCGCTTGCCTTCGCACGATTTTTGCCAAGCACGAACAACGGCTATTACTCGATAAATTTCCGCGTCGCACTTTTGGCGCTCTTTGTCATAGCGCTTCATATCGCCATGATTGCGCAGGCGATGGTACGCGTCATTGACGCAAACCACATACTGCCGAAAAGCGCATTTGTCGCGAGTTCCAATACTGGTATCAATCGTACCACCTTGAGCGACTCTTTGCGGAGCTTGGTCCGCCTGAGCGCTCTTGGCCACGAAAAAAATCAATAGCATGCACAAAAACGAAAGGCTCAAACGCAAAACCTTACTCATGTTTCCTCCGGTTTGAGTTCGTTGGTTGTCGTTGTTTGTCGAGGTTCGGGAGAGACTGCGAGGAGATCGCAGATATTACACTCTGCAATAAAAAACGCCCTCTGTCAAGACGGCATGACACCTCTGTACAGATAAACTCTCGCTTATAACAATTTTACCGTAAAATAAGCCAAAACTATAACCCCCAAAATAATCCGATAATAGGCAAAAGGAATAAATGTCTTTGTTTGAACAAAGCGCAAAAACCACTTGCTGACCGCGTACGCCACAACAAACGAAACCGCAAAACCCACAGCCAACAACCAAAAATCGCCGGTGGAAATCCCATTATCATATTTGGCTAACGAATAAACCGAAGCCGCGAGTAAAGTCGGTACGGCCAACAAAAACGAAAACTTAACAGCAAAAACTCGAGTATAACCCAAAAGCAACAATGCGATAATCGTAGCACCCGACCGCGAAGTCCCCGGCACCATCGCGAGCGCCTGCGCTAGCCCGATGAGCATCGCATGGCTGTACGACAAATCCCCAGTTCCCGATTCCGAGTTCCGTGTTCCCTTTCTTTCAACAATATAAAAAACAACCCCATATGCGATAAGAGCAATTGCAACCACCCACGGATTAAACAAATGCTCCTCAATAAAATCGCCAAACAAAACCCCCAACACCGCCGTCACTGCAAAAGCCGCCAAAATCCTACCCCACTGCTCTTCAAGAGATTTAAAGCTCCACTTTTGCGGCCACAAATCTTTCCAAAATATAACTATGACGGCAAGTATCGCACCCGATTGAATCACAATGTCGAAAAGTTTTGTAAAAGCTTCACCAAACGCAAACCACTCATTAAACAAAATCAAATGCCCTGTTGAGCTGATCGGCAAAAACTCCGTAACTCCTTCTACAACTCCCAGGATTATTGCAATTAACACTTCATTCATACTTTATAATCGAACTTCGAATATCGAACAACGAACTACGATTTTGTTAAATAAATGATTCAGTTTTTTGGATAAATTTGCTTAAAATCATTTGTACACGAATTAAATCTGTTTCTATTTTATTATAATCCAACTCATCTATATATCCAACATCTTTAGAGATTAATAATTGATCCTGAAGTTCAGCCAATGAGCCTTTAGACATATTGTAGAAATGCGCCTTATCTTTATAACTTTTTCTTACAAAACCCTCTGCTATATTTGATGTTACCGATACAGCAGCACGACGCATCTGACTCACAAGCCCAAATTGCTCATCCCTGGGAAATTTTTTTGTAATTATATACACCTCAATAACTAAATTATACGCCTGCTTCCAAACATCCAAATCCTTAAAACTATTTATCTTCTGATTTGGTATCAAGTTTTTCATAATCGTCGTTCGTCGTTCGCTGTTCGATATTCGATGATATGTATCGATTCACCGCATAAGCAAGATATCCCGCCGCCATGGCCGTAATCCCTATATCATCCAGCCAGCCCAACAAGGGCGCTAAATCCGGAATTAAATCAGCCGGCCAAATCAAATATAAAACCGCAAGAGCTACGCCCAACTTTGGCTTCCAGTCCGCGTTTTTATCCAGAAAAAATTTAATGAGATTTTTCCAATAAGGAATAAATTTTATAGTCTTCATACTTTATCAGCTATCCGCCAACTGCTATCTGCTATTGGCTTTAAAATGGTTATCAATTTTTTTAAGCAAATCTTTATACGAAAGAGTAACAAAATAAAAATTATTGAATACATTCCAACCGGAAACCGTTTGCTTTTTCGGCCTGGGAATTATCATCCAATGAATATGCTTAATGGAAGATCCTGAATTGGGCCCGATTTGCAAGTTAACGTTAAACGATTTCGTCTGAAACAATTCGGTTAGCAAATTCTGAGTCGCGGTTAATACTCGACCAAACTCCTCCCATTCAAACTTATTTAATTTATCGATATGAGTTGCATGTCGCTTTGGAATTATCATCAAGTTCCCATCCATATATGGAT
>WJLP01000044.1 GCA_014728435.1 Candidatus Uhrbacteria bacterium | reverse complement strand
TGAAAAGTTTGGTCAGATGGTATCTGAACAAGATGATTGGGATGATATTTATTTTAAGATTTTTTTGACAGAGATTGAACCAAAGATAGAAGCCGGGGAGCCGATTTTTTTATATCGATATCCGGCGAGCATGGCGGCACTTGCGCGTAGGAGTGAGGATGATAATCGTTTTGCTGATAGAGTTGAGTTTTATGCAGGCGGTTTGGAGCTCGCAAATGGTTTTGCAGAGCTGTCTGATCCGCTGGAACAGCGTAAGAGATTTGAGAAAGAGCAAGAGTTGCGTCGTCGATTGGGAAAAGATGTTTGGGATATTGATGAGGAGTTGCTATCTGCATTACCAAAGATGGGCAATGCGGCGGGAATTGCTTTTGGAGTTGATAGGCTGGTGATGTTGATTTGCGGAGCCAAATCGATTAATGAGGTTATACCGTTTTCGGCGAGTGAGAGACTCTAAGCACTCGCCTTTGCTCGCTTATTACCAAATACCAATTATTAATTACCGATGAAGGAGTCGCTAATGCGACATTCTACTTATCAAAAAATTCCCGAAGGAGTTTTTTTAGATGCCTGCGTACCAGTCGCCGGGATCAATATCGCGCAGAGTTTCATCGGCGTTTACTTGGATTGTTATCGGGGTGTGGTCGGTGCAGGTGGATTCACCGCCGCAAGTTATGAATTTGGAGTAATAGGCGCGGTAGGGTTCGTATTCATCGTTGATTTTGGAATAAACTTGATAAGAGCCGGGCGGTACTTGGAGCTGGTAGCCGTAATTGTAGGTGAAGTTGGGGCCTTGGATCATTTGATAAGTACAATATGATTCTTGAGTATCGATGTTGACAGCGCAGGTTTCCAGTTGGGGAAGGAAATCGCTGGGGTAAGATAGAGATCCCATGATTGTGCCGTAGGGGAGGGAGGTTGCAGTTGTTATATTTTCGTTTAGGCGAGGGCTGTCGTAGGTGAGCTCCCAGCGCATAGCTACCGCCAGAAGTGCCAGCAAGATTATCAAGATCGCGGTCAAGATGCCTGTGATGATGAGAATTTTTTTCATATTAGCTGATTTTGATTACTGACCAGCCTTTGATGAATTCGCGGACTGTCATGGTTTTTTTAAAGTAGGGATCTAAAACTTTAGCGTCTAAGAGTTTAGGGTCTATTCCGTTGATGTCGGTTTTGGTGAGACCGCCTTGCTGGGTTTTAGCGAGAAGTTCTTGGACGGTGTCGGCCCAAGTTATATTGGAGTAGCCGGGCGGTCTGATGAACAGTGCCGTATGATTAACCATGTTGCCGTATTTTTCACCGGTTATTGAAAGCATTGCTTCGCTGGTTTTGTCTTTTTTGCCGGTTAACTTTAAATCGGCGCTTAGATTTCTTTCCAGCCAAAGCATGGAATCGCCGCAGCGGCCAAAATTGTAAGTATCCACGAAATCAGCGGAGTTGCCATAGCCATGATCCCAAAGCGCCACCATATGCTGCCACCAAAATTGGGGGTGAGTTATGCCGGTTTTGGTAACTATGTTTTGCATTCTGGCTTGAAACCATTTTTCGATAACTGCGTCGTCGAGCATGGCGTCAATTTGTTCTTCGCTGTATTTATAGCCCAAGCTTTGGCGGATACGTTCTCTTTCGGCTAGCATGGAGATTGTGTTTTTGGTAAGCAGGGATCCGGTTTCCGGGTCGTATGTGTAGGTTGTGCGGCTGTCGCCATTTATGGTTATAGTTTCGGTTAAGCGGTTGTGGTCATCTTTGTTGTCGATTATGCAGTTGCAATTTGGGTATTCGCCCTCAGCTTTTAAAATTTCGTCATACTGATTACCCCGTGTTAACCTTGCGCAGAATTTTTGGCAGGTCATGCCGGTATTGGCAGTTGCTTGGCTTGGGTTGGGAATAATGCCTGCTGTCGAAAGGTTGGTTGAGGTTGGTTGAGTAGCTGGCGGGTTTTGAGTTGGAGGCATGGGCGAGCCGATAGGCGGAGGTGCTGTGTTTGCGTTTTGAGTGGGTTGGTTGGATTGGTCCGCAGGGAGAGTTTCGATTTGTGTTGGCGGTGGATTATTCAGTTCAGGAATATCGGTATCGCTGATTTCGCCGGGGCAAGGGTCGTCAAAGCCGACGCAAGCATAAATACAACCGGGGCAGGATCCATGGTCTAACGGATAGGAACATTCTTTATTGGGATCAGTCGGTTTTTCATGTATTGAACCCGACGAGCCGCAAATGCAAGCTCCGGTATAGCTGTAATGCGCGTGTTCGATGTCGTTACAATTAATTTGTTGGCAACCCACACCACTACGCGGGTTGAATTTGTAGCCGTTTTTACAATCTGTAATATCGGCATGCGCGGCAGGTCCGATAATGAAAATGAAAGCCAAGATTGGCAATAATAATTGAAGTTTGTTCATGGTGGGGCTATTTAAGATTTACCGGTTTATATCTTATGTTTTTGAAAGCGAGGTGTAAAGTTTTGCTTTTTGTTAACTTGGTCGTGATGCTAATTTATTAATGAGCCGCGATGCTATTAATTAAGCCTTGAATTATATTTTACTTAAGATTATGATGTTTTTGCTTGCAGGTATCGTATAGTGGTTATTATGGATGCTTCCCAAGCATCAGAGACGGGTTCGATTCCCGTTACCTGCTCCAAAAAGAAACACGCCCAATAAGGGCGTTTTCTTGACTTAACCTTTTCAATCGGGCATATTACGACTACAAAAAATAATAATTAACAAATAATGAATAACAAAGTAAGGAGTAATCTTTATTATTTATTTCTTTATTGTTTATTAGTTAAGCGAAGCGTTATGGGATCTCCAAATGATATTAAAAAAGGTGCGGTTATAATGAAAGACGGTGAACCATGGGTGGTTACCAGTTTTCAGCATGTTAATCCGGGTAAAGGCGCCGCTTTTGTGAGAACCAGAATTAAAAATGCAAAAACCGGCAAAACTTTAGAACAAACTTATAAAACATCGGAAACGCTGACATTTGCTGAAATTGAATATAGAAATATGTCTTATTTGTATCATGATAATACAGGTTATGTTTTTATGGATAATAACAACTATGAGCAAGTGAGTATGAGTGATGAGGATATGGGCGATGATGCCAAGTATATGAAAGAGGGTTTGGAAGTTATTGTATCCATGCATGAGGGAAATCCGATTGCCATTCAGGTTCCCAAGAAGATGAAGTTTACTATCGTAGAAACAGCACCGGCTGTGAAAGGTGATACGGCGAGCGGGAATGTTACAAAAGAAGCAAAAACCGATACCGGTTTTACGGTGCAGGTTCCCATCTTTTTAAATCAAGATGATGAGGTGATTGTAAATACGGAGACAGGGGAGTATGTAGAGAGAGCCAAGTAAAAAGTTGCAAGTAACACGAGTCAAAAAGTAATAAAATATCGAAGCAAAATCAGCTTCGATTTTTTTATTAACTCTTGTAACTTTTTACTTGTTACTTTTAACTTTGTCAGTGATACCAGCGTGCTTGTTCGTTGTAGAGAGCCGCGTATTTGCCGCCGTCGGCCATAAGTTTGTCGTGAGTGCCTTGGTTGGCCAGCTTACCATCTTCGAAGAGTAGGATGCGCTCGGCGCGGCGGACCGTTGAGAATCTGTGCGAGATGAAGATAAGGCCGCGGGAACCGGATGCTTTTAATATGCGCTCGAAGAACTTCATTTCCGCGATGGCGTCCATGGCCGCTGTTGGTTCGTCGAAGCCAATAATGCGGCCGCCGTGGATGAGTGTGCGGCTGATTAGCAAGCGCTGAGCTTCGCCGCCGGAGACTTCGTGCGGTGTGATGCCGGGAGGCGCTACCCAATTGCCGATGAAAGTTTTTTCTTTTTCGGGGAGTGACTTGATAACAGCATTGGACCCGGCGATGTATTGAGATTGTTCATAGTGAAAATCGGCGTCTTTTGGTTTGTCTGTTCCGTAGTAGAGATTATCTTTAACAAAATCCTGGTAAAGTAAAGCATCTTGCATCATAAGGTGGAATGCTTGACGCCATTTAGCGGGAATATAGGAATCCAGCGGCTTGTTGTTTAAGAGAATTTGCCCGGAGTCTGGTTGATCAAGCCCGGAGAGGAGGCGTAAGAATGTGGTTTTGCCGGCGCCGTTTTCACCAACAATGGCAATGTGTTCGCCTTCGCGCAAAGTGAGGTTAAGGTTTCTGAGGGCGTAGTTTTTTGCACCCGGATACTTGTAACTGACGTTTTTAAATTCGATAATGAGTTTTTCCTTGGGGATCGTGAGGCCGGTAGTTTTTTCCGGGGTTTTGTTCATTAAGCGGTTGATGTAGGCCAAAATTTGCATGTCAGCGAATACGGTCGTGATGGAGCCGGAGATACCGTTTAGCGCATCGCCCATCAAGCTGAATAAGTTAAGCGCCACGTATAAAACCGCCAGTTGGGCCGGGTCGGCGATGGCGCGTTGGCCCATGATGATGATGACTGTGGCATAAGCGCCAATGTGGAAGATGGCAAGCAGAGTGCGGTTGCGCATGCTGACCATGGCGATTTTGCGGAAGCGCTTGATAATGTTGGAATTGGCTTTAACGAATTTTTTAAGGAAAGATTTTTCACCTCCCAAAAGCCTCAGCTGAAGAAAATATTTTAATTCCAAAAAGACAAAACGCGTGTATTCGATACGCCGCCCATCAAACGTGTTCCAAGTGCTTGTCCAAATATCTTGTTTGGCTTCGTTGCGCAGGTTAAGGGCTTGCAGGAGGGCGTCGCCCAGCACAAGGACGCTAACCCACCAAGGAGCGGTGACGGCTAAGCCCAGCGCGGCTATAAATTTTAAGCCGGAACGCATGAACCATTCGGTGTTGCCGGCGAGGCGGTTTAGGCGCCAGAGGTCTTCGCGGACAAAATCCAAACTACGGCGAACCTCGGCTTCGCTTAGAGCCTCGGGTTTAAGCTTGGCAACCGTGCGCCAGATTTCTTGTTGAGTGGCGGCTTGAGCCACTTTCATGAACCAATCGTCGGCCTGCGACCAAGTCAGTTCATTGACCAGATAGCGGAAACCGTAGGAGATGATGACGACAATAAGTAGTGAAAGAGCTTTTTCGGTTTGGCCTTCAGCTATAGCCGCGATAAACAACGAAAAGAAATAGACTTCCAGGGGTTGCAGGAAAGCGCCCAAGAAAATGATGCTAAAGCGAAAAACGGCCAGAGGTTTGTTGAAGCGCCAGATTATCTTTAAAAAGCGTGCGTATGCACGGAGCTTTTCTTTGGTGGAAAAATGGATATCAATTTCCGGTTTGCCCCCCGATTTCATACATTAATTATATCATGTAACTCGCAACTTGTAATATCGAAATATTACTTTAAAGATTTAGGATTGAGTATTAAAAAACCTCTATGGAATTAGAGGCAGAAGCAACTTGTAAAATGGTTTTTTGCTCCGGGTAAACCCGAGCAGTTTACTTGAGTTGCGTTAGTTTGGTCTGCGTACCACCCCAGCTCTTCTTTTACTATGTTAGAAATATTTGGAACCAAGATTTGGCAGTTGATTTCTTTATTGCCACAGAGCTCGCCGTAGAAGCCGGGGTGGATCGAGAAGATCATGATTTGATCATCTTGATTCAAGAGCCAAGGTTCGAAGATTCTGATGTAGAGCCATGAATGCCATGGGTTTTTGCGGGGTGCTATGGTTGCGATGTAGAAGAAAGGATCGGCGAGATAAAGTTGAGCTTCAGGGTTCCAGTTTGGGCGTGCAGCGGGGCTAAAATCCATGCTGTGATTTCCGCAGTAGAATCTTTGCAGGGGTAGATCGAATTGCGGTTGTAAGCGTGATTGTAAACGTGCGAGGAATTCTGCGAGGATTGTTTCGGCGGCTTTGGGAGAATAAACGAAAGGAGATGAATTGCTTGTGAGTGATGTCATGCTTGCCTCCGGGGAAAGATTTGCATAAAAAGATGTGGTGGTCAATAAGTATAATTATTAATAATGCATAATATTGGAATCGCAGTTGCGATATTATATATAGGCACTTGATAGTTTAGATGAATTGGGCTAATCTATATCCCACAAGAAGTTACGGGCGAGTGGTGGAACTGGTAGACACGCTAGCCTTAGGAGCTAGTGGAGCAATCCGTGTGGGTTCGAGTCCCACCTCGCCCACCACATAAAATTCGGAATGATCCGAATTTTATAATTACCAAGATACAAGAAACAATCACCAACTACAGGGAAGAAGAGGGATTAGAAGGGAGGCGAGAGTCCCGAGCGTGTCGAGGGACGGTGCGTGGGTGTTTTTAGCACTGATTAAAAAAAGCCCGAGGGCGGGCTGTGTAGCTAGGCGTTGATTCGCAAGCCGTAGTTTTCGAGATGCTTTGTGAAGCTTGAGCTTACGATGGTATCCAGCCATGTGAGGTAGAGCTGTTCGAAAAGCTCAATGGGCACAAAACAGATCCAGCTTTTCCTGCGTTCACCGCTTGCGTACCATTCACCGAAGAATAGAGCGGTGACATTATCGGGTTCACCAACCATGCCATTGAAGGCCGGGGTGTTGCCGTTTGGTCCATAGTGCTTGATTTGCGTGGAAAGCCGGCCCATTCGTCGAGTATGAGATAAAGGGTGGATGTAGAATGTTTTTTTGTAAGAGTGGCCGTTTTTACAGCGTTCTCCATCGTGAGGCATAAAGAATACGATAAGTTCGTTTTTTATTATGCCGGTTTTGATATCTCTGTGCAGACCTTTTTGGTACTCGCTGTGCTCATTGAAGAAATCAGCCACATTGATATTGAGCTGTGTAAGATCCAATTCCAATCTGGTGAGAGCCATTTGCGGATAGCTTAAGTCATCTTCCAACGGGCATCTGGAATGGTATTCCAGCCATTCCAAATCTTCTTCCGGAATGTAGCGCGGCAGTCCGTCTTTTTTGTCCAGGAAGAGCATGTTGGAAGTGATAATGACTGCGCGATTGTTGCGACATGGACCAAAGCGATAAGATGCTCCGGTTAGGAGATCAAAGTTGACAGCGTCTTGATTCGGAATTGCGAATTTGCGCCAGTTTGGACGGATTTGTTGCAAGATGGCATTCGGAATTGGGGATGGTTCATACTGCGCCATACCGTGCATAGCATACTCCTTTTGTTAAGATGCGATTGATTTATCTGTCAGTTTGGCACGTTTTGGTAATCGTGTCAATCTGTTTCGTCTATGTTAATCAATTTGTTGGTTGGGTAAAGTTTGTTTAGCATAATTAAGTATGGTTTTGCCAAACAAAAAATCCCTTGCGGGATTTTTTGCATTTTTCAAATCTCAGGGAACAAAGTGAATTTCTTCACTGAGGGTGAATTCCGAGCGGAGGGGAATTCAGGATACGTTCTAGGACGAACGTCGCTCGGAAAGAAACTCCACATCAGCTGCGCGTATCCGGATCACGCGTGGAG
>WJLP01000005.1 GCA_014728435.1 Candidatus Uhrbacteria bacterium | reverse complement strand
TTGCAGCTGATAGCAAATAGCTGATAGCGAATAGGATGTAAAAATGGACTACTTTCTGCGACCCGCTGTCAGCTTTGACTAGTTTGGCGATTATAAGCTATTCTAGCTACATTATGGACAAAAAATTCTACGTCACAACGCCGATTTATTATATAAACGACAAACCTCACATAGGCTCCACTTACACCACGGTCGCGGCCGATATTTTGGCTCGATCTCATCGTTTAAGAGGGGATAAGACATTCTTTTTGACCGGCACAGATGAAAACAGTCAAAAGAGTGTCGAGGCGGCCGAAAAATCCGGGAAAGAATTGAGAGTTTATTTAGATGAAATGGCAAAAATCTGGGAGAACACTTGGAAAGAACTTGGCTTGTCTTTCGATGATTTCATCCGCACCAGCGAGGAGCGTCATTACAAAGCTGTAAAACGTTTTTGGCAAGCTGTCGAAAAATCCGGCGATATCTATAAAGATAAATACGAACGTCATTACTGCGTAGGTTGCGAAGATTTCAAAACCGATTCCGAACTCAACGAAGATGATAGATGCCCGCTTCATCCAAATAAAGATCTGGAGCTGGTTCAAGAAGAAAATTACTTTTTTAAAGCATCCGCTTATAAAGATGAAATCTTACAGCTTTTCCATAATCAAAAAGATTTTGTCCAACCGCCAAAACGTTTAAATGAAATCCGCTCTTACGTGAAAAATGCTTTTAACGATTTTTCCATTTCACGCGAATCTAAAAAAGTTTCCGCCGGCATTCCTGTACCCGGTGATGATTCCCAGCGCATCTACGTCTGGTTTGATGCTCTAATCAACTATATGTCTGCTGTTGGCTATGGCACTGATGACGAGCTTTTCAAAAAATGGTGGCCCGCTAACCTTCACCTGGTTGGTAAAGACATTATCAAATTCCATTGCGCGCTTTGGCCGGCAATGATCATGTCCGCAGCTAAAAATGATCCTTTATTGCAAAACGAGGATGGAACACCAAAATTACCCGAACAGATTTTTGCTCATGGCTTCTTTACCGTTGAAGGTCAAAAGATGAGTAAGTCTTTAGGCAATGCAATCGACCCATTGGAGCTTGCAAAAGAATATCCCTTTGATGTTATTCGCTATTTCTTTTTCCGCGAAATTCAATTTGGCAACGACGGCGATTTCAACCGTTCTCGCATTGCCGAACGCTACCAAACCGACCTCGCCAACACCCTCGGCAACCTCCTAAACCGAGCCATAAACATGAGTCGAAAATATTTCGACGGAAAAGTACCTGAAATCAATAGTTATCTCACCCAAGTAGAATTTCTTGCATGCTTTAATATGGATGGAACAAATTTCATCGGAGAAGACTCGTTGACAACTTTATGGCAACAAATAGATGAATATTACAATACCTCAAGAATCGATTTAGCATTAGAATTAATATGGAATGGCACAGAGCTTTCCGCATGGTCACTTAATGGATTAAATAAATTCATTGAAGAAGTCAAACCATTTAAGCTAATAAAAGAAAACGAATTACAAACGGCACAGGTTTTGTATTGTGTTTTGGAAGCATGTAGACACGTCGCCTGGATGATAGAACCGGTAATGCCCGAGATCTCTAAACAAATAATTTATAGTCTCGGTCAAGATCCCAAATCCGAGATCAGCCAAAACAATTTCCAAAACCTCAAAAAATGGGGAGGTCTAGAACCTGGATCCGATCTGCCCGAACCAAAGATACTTTTCCCTAGGTTGGGAGAGTAATTTAGTTTCGGAAATCCTCTGTCTCTTCGAGACATCTCCTTTGACAAGGAGACTTGCTTTGTTATGTCCCCTTGTCAAAGGGGGATATCCCGCCATAGCGGGATTGGGGGATTTACGCCCCACTCTATGTGGCTGCTGTTCTGCTAAATGGACGAATGGTGTAGATGATGTAGAAAATGTGATGATGTTCATCCTTAAAACAGCGAAGATGCATGGCATTCAAAAGGTGCTAATGCAGGGTCCGCGTGACGCCTTTTCACTTTCAGCTGCTAAACGACCGGATCAAGCATTCGAAGTATTTGTACGTCTTGAAAGAAAAGAAGAGGTAAGTACCCTACGTGTTGAACTGTCGCCATTCGACATTATCATCAAGCGCTCAGAAACTAACTCTCCGTTCACATCCTTTTGTGGGGCATAACAGACTTATTTGAAAATTTGATTCGTACACTTTTGACCTCCGCTCGGAGGTCTTTTTCTTTTCATGTTATAATAAAATAAATATCGAGCTAGCTCGATTCCAACTTTGTTATTTGTTATTTTTTATTTGTTATTTAGTTGTGTATGGCTCTCTTCAACATAGTCCTCCTCCTCATCCTGCTCGCCTTCGTCGGCCTCGGCTTAAAAGACGGCTTCATCGTCTCACTCGGTCGCATCGTTGGCGCTATTATCGGCTTTCTCGCGGCACGCGCTTGGTATGTAGCCGCGTCTCCGCTTTTAAGCTGGCTTTTGCCCGATAGCTGGGCCAAAGTCCTCATGTTCCTCATCATCTTCATGATAGTGGACCGCATCATGGGCTGGATTTTCGGCGCGCTGGATCAAACCTACAACTTCCTCGCCAAATTGCCTCTCATGAAATCCGCCAACCACGTCATCGGCGCAGCGGTTGGCCTACTTGAAGGTATCGTGGTCATGGGCGGTGTTATCTGGGTAATCAAAGCTTTTGAACTCCTACCTTTTGCAATTCCCTACCTAAACGGAGCCCCGGTTGCCCGCGCAGTTTATTACGTATTCATGGGTTTGCTCTGGATTCTACTATAGATTAAAGTTCATCAAGACTAAAGTTCGTCACGCGTTATTTAAGTACCTCTTGATGAACTTTTAACTTTTATCTTGATAAACTTATGTTGGTTGACACACATTCCCACCTCCATTTCCCCAAATACAACGAAGATCGCTCCGAAGTCCATGCGCGCATGGCTGAATTTGATGTTAAAACAATAACCATCGGCACAGCCATCACAACCAGCCGCAGTGCCGTCGCTTACGCAGAAGAGCGCACTGATACTTGGGCTTCCGTGGGCTATCATCCGGAGCACGTTACCAGCGATTATGAAGATGAAGATGAAAAAGGTGCTCTTGACGAACCGTACAGCATAACTGAATTGGAAAAACTCATAACCTCGCCTCGTGTCCTAGCAGTAGGGGAATGTGGCCTAGACTACCACTACTTTTCCTCTGAACAGCCCCCTTCGGCAAAGGGGGAATCAAAGGGGGATTTATCGCAAATGAAAGCCGACCAGCTTGCCGTTTTTAACGAACAAGCCGAGCTCGCGGTAAAGTATCAAAAAGCACTCATAGTTCACTCGCGCGATGCAGGAGAAGACATGGTACAAGCTATCGCAAACCTGCGAGATAAATTTCCAAATTTACAAATCGTTATCCATGGTTTTTCAGACGCATGGGAATTTGCCAAAGCCTATCTTGATTTGAACTGCTACCTTGGAATCGGTGGAATCGTCACGTTTAAGCCACGTAAAAATACTGCTGAAGAAGATATCTTGGCTAATATCGTTAAAAAGATGCCGCTTGAGCAGCTTCTGCTAGAAACAGATTGCCCTTGGCTCGCACCGGTCCCTGTACGAGGCCAGCGCAACGAACCCGCACACGTTCGTCATATCGCCAAATTCATCGCTGATCTGCAAGGATTATCTCTCGAAAAAATGAGCCAAATTACAACAGAAAACGCTACGAAGTGCTTTAACTGCGATTTTACATCTTGATGAAAAACTCAAAATACCGCATAATAAGCACGGCTCTTTCCAACGGAGGCGCACATGGAGCTGTCTCGGTCATTTTTCATTTGGTCGGCGAGAGCGCTGATGCGCGCCGGTGCCAAGCTTAATATCAATCATCTTGTTCAATACCGTTTTTTACTAAGCTTGCGCGCAACCGCGCAGATGGCGCTCTTTTTGGCCTGTGTTTACATCTTTACCGAACTGCACAATCTGCATCCCAGAGCGGATGCCGTGTCTTACATCTTCCTATTCTGTTTCTCGGCCTGTATGGGTGTAATCATGGCAATGCAATGCCGCGCCATCTTGGCCGCCGACCGTAAACTGCTCGCGGAATTGCGCGCTGCTGAAATCGACGGCAAAAGCATAACCGAGTATTTGCAAATCCGTCACATGCAAGTTTTCAGCTGGATGCTGATTGCGATTTTCTTCGGAACAGCATTTCTCATCGCGGCTTCAAACCTTAAACTCCTCTTTATTTTCCTCGGCCTGCCGGTAATTCTTGATACAATTATCGTTCTTACATTGATCAGCTGGGAATTACTGCTTTGGCAAAAAGCCCAAGCGTCCACAAAAACAGATTAACCGCGTTCGCGGTTTTTTTTACTCAATGAAGCGTAATCAT
>WJLP01000043.1 GCA_014728435.1 Candidatus Uhrbacteria bacterium | reverse complement strand
CACCGGAATCTGATCCAAATCCGTATTCTTAACGCCTAATCCCAAGTCCCGCATGAGCTGATAAGCATCCGCGCCATTTGCCAAGTAGTGCAAACTCAAGTCTGACGGATTCACGTAAAACGCTTTGCCTTGATCCTCAACCTTGAGCAAAATTTTACCGGCCAACCTCTGTGGAGCCTTATCACCAAAGCTCGCAAAATCAGCATTGGAAACGCCAAGACCAAGACGTCTCATCAGCTGATATGCATCTTCGGCACCGCCCATGTAATGGCGCTTACCCGTATCCGGACTTATGTACCAGGCTTCACCATGGTTCTCCACTTGAAGAAGTATCCTCCCGCTCAAGCGGTCAGCCAGCCCCGCGGCATTAGTCAAACTTACAAATACAAATAATGACGCCAAACCTATGGCGCACATTATCGCTATATGTTTAAAAAGTTTCATATGCATTTGGTTTATCGCGCTAAACGCGACTCGTTAAGCTCAAACTCCACCCGGGCTATCAGGCGTAAACTCCGGGTTAAACTGTTTTTACGGGGCTTTACGCTTAGCGGGGCGGTCTTGAAAGAGCCTTAAATTATTTATAAACATTCTACATTATTTGTCCGGTTATTTCATCTTTATTTGTTTTGCCAATTTTGTAATCGCTTTTTTACGCATACTCACCATGTTTTTTTCATCAGTACTCATCTCGGCAAAAGTCTTATCAAAACCATCCGGCATAAATATCGGATCCCATCCAAATTGCGTATTTCCCTTGGGCTTTACGATCTTGCCTTTCACAACTCCTTCAAAAAAATGATATTTACCCTTCGTATCCAAATAACCGACGATGGTCTTTGCGTACGCGGTTCTGTTTTTATATTTACAAGCAAGTTCCGCCAAACCCCGCACGCCGAGCGATTGCAAAAACCATTTTATCAAAGGCCCCGGCAATCCTTTTAAAGAATTTATATAAAGCGAAGTATCTTCAATAATAAAAGCGCCCTTTCTTCTTCGCTTTGCCTCAATGAGTTTGGCTTTCACCACTTCTTCCGGATCAAGTTCCTGAATTTCCGGCAAATCAATATCAAGTTGCTTAACATTGGGGAGCATATCCCGCACTTCTGCGAATTTATTATTATTTCCGGTAATAAAATACAATACTTGTTGTCCTTTCATATATATTATTACGATTAAGACTGATCAGATTCCGATCCAGCCGAACCCTTCTCCAGTCTTTTGGTATATTTGCCCAACACCATCTCCAAAGCTTCTTCCAAATCAACATCCAAACTGTCCGCGAGGGCTGTTAGGGCAAACAAAACATCACCCAGCTCACTCTTAATTTCCTCGCGGGGCTTTGCTGCAGCCCTGCCGTAATCCGTCATCTTCAAAATCTCTTTGGCGACCTCGCCAACCTCGCTAACCAGATCCAATGCCCTAAATTCCGGCTTTGTATCCATCCCATTGTCCGCAACAAATTGCGCAACTCTTTTTTGTAAATCTTTCATGTCAATATACTACGACTACGACTTAGTGCGAAGACTCAATCGTCAGTCCTTTATTAATTGTTATTTGTAAATTATAATAGCAAAATATGACAATTCAACCAAAGCTGGACGAAATACTTACCCGTTCATGGGAGATCTTTACTCGTAAATTCAAGACCATTTTAATAATAACGCTCATCATCTACATTCCGCTCAATTTTGTATTGGAAAGCCTGCCCGCCGATGATACGGCCGAAGGTATGATGATGTACTTTCGCGCGATGCAATTGCTCGAAGGTTTATTCGGCATCTTAGCAGCCATTGCCATTGCATTTATTACCAAATCAGCACTGGAAAACAAAGCAATAAGCTGGCAAGAATCACTCAAGCTTGCCATCAATAAATGGCTCAAGGCTATCGGAACCAACTTGCTTGCCGGTATATTGCTTCTCGGATTATTTATCCTGCTCATCATCCCGGGCATCATCTTTTCCATTTATTGGTATTTTATTCTCTACGTAGTCATCTTTACCGATAAGTGGGGCTTGGAAGCGCTAAAAGCCAGCAAAGAACTGGTCCAAAACCGCTGGTGGAAGACTTTTGGCTACGCAATTCTTTTTGGAGCTCTGGCACTCATAGTCGGTGCCATAGCTTCACTGCCGATTTACTTTATGGCCGACAACATTTTTCTTTATGTGGCCGGCGATCTCATCATTGACATCGCCATCGCTTTCTTCAGCGTTTTATCAGTCGTTTGGTATTTTGCTTGGGAATCATCAAAAATCAAATCACCTAACAAGTCCGAGTCAAAATAGAATATGCCCAAAAGCAAAAAAGTTACAGTCACAAACAACTTTCAGAAAAATTACGTCTATTACCTCACCGAACCCGCCGGACGTAACTTTCATCCTGATTTCAAACCCGATCTAACTCCCAAAGAGATGCTAAAACTCGGCGTCTTTGGCGGTGCCTACTTCATCGGCACAGACAACCTCATACCCAAAGAATATCCCAAGTCTTGGTTTGCAGGCGTCAAACTCTCACCCGACCATGAAAAGCACGGAGAGCTAAATTATTTTGGTATTCGTGCCAGCATGCCTTTAGCTTATTGGCGCGCCAAAGGCTGGATTAACAAACAAGATCCTCACGGTTGGTTCGAATGGTATTGCCGCTACTACCTCGGTCGTCGCTCCGCAGATGATGAACGCCAAATAAAACGCTGGCGCGCAATCCGCCGGCACATCGCGCAAGTGAAAAAGAACTGCAAACCCCGCGACCTCTCCTGTCGCCGAAAGCAACGCCAGGCAATCTTACACTGGGCTTACGATAGTAGAAAGATATAAAAAAAGAGGCGAGCGCCTCTTTTTAGCTAAAGATCTAGTAGGGACAAAACATCGGCAACGTCTCGTCGCAAGTGTGTGTCATTTCCGCGAGGAATGCCTCTCGCCTCCAAAACAAGATGGTTGTTCCGTACGCGTAACCGATTCCACCACCATACAGAGCGCACGAATAGTTCGTAGTCAACTATCGGAATTTGATAGAAAGTCTCAGCTTTCGTCATGCGCTGTAGTTCACCGTCACGCGAAGTATTCATCATCACCTTGTAGCCGGCAAGCTGTCGCAAGTAGTCTGACCTTGTCTCCGGCGGCGGACCATATCGCGTCGGCTCATACTCCGCATAGCTCTTGGCTATATACCGCTCCCAAATCTCACGAACTTTCTTTGGCGGCCAGTCGTGATCTTTATAGAACTTGTTAAGCTGCTTGATAAACTCAAAGCCCTCGCTCATTGATTTTAGGTCAATGTTTACGTGCACGCTCGCAATATGTCCCAGCGAGCAAAGAATCGGCCCATCAAGCTCTGTCCATATTTGATCGCGCTCATCCGGCATAACAAGCGTGTCCAGATCTGCGTGTCCGTCATAGCATGTCTTAGCAGGCCTTGCATTGTAATATTCAGCTGCTGCGTAAAGCTCGGTTAGCCTTGCATTCGTCCAGGCAAGCCCTTCAAAAAGAAACCTATCGGCCGGCCAAGTCGGAGTGACTAGCTCAACATTGTTCCAACCAAGATCAAAGATGAGTGTGCTCTCGGCTTGAGCTAACCTGACTATCGTATCGCCCTTGATCTCCTTTATCTTCCAGGCTGAGCTACTAACAAGCCGCAAAAGCATCTTTTGTGATGTCTCTCGGCAAATCGGCCGCCCAGACGTCCTGTCTATAAACAGAGTCTCAACCTCTAGTCCGATTTTTCTTGTATATGGGCGGAGTTCGTTTATAAAACGATCACACATAAAATATCCTGCCAAGCGATGAACTCCCGCTGACAGGCTCTTAGCCGGATAAGTTTCGCTAACCCACCTCGCCTTTGGCAGCAATGGATCGCGCTGCGCATAGTGTCCGCCACGAACCATGCTATCTCGAAAGCGATTGTGCGCCATGTCTTTTCTCCTTTGGAAAGTGCATTTATCCTGCAATTAGACGCAGGTCCATATCTCCTGATTACTCAAGAGATATAAGCTGAGCCAAATCAAACTCGCGAAGCTTATAACAAAGAACATCTTCATAGTCATAACTGCCAACAAAGATCGGAAAAAAGGACTCACCACAAATCTTCGTTTTAACAAATTCTTCTAGCTTCACTGCGCGATCGCACTTGGATCGCCTCAGCGAACCATACATCTCAAATACTTGTTTTTCTTTAAGCTGCTCTCGCCAATTAGCAACAGCTTTACGATCCCTTTTTAGAAACTTAGCAAGCGTCTCCTCGAGCTGCGCCTTAATCTTTGGATCATCCTTTTTGCCGCACTCGATTTCCAGTCCGCAAATAAAATATTCACTTAAAGGTCCTTTTTGATCTGGAGTGAGGCTCGGCCAAATCACAATCCGTTCAATATCCAGCATGCTAGCGAGCTTTATATTATCCATTGTTGGATTTGTAATCAGAATAAAGATGCCGGTCTCTTTACTTGATCCATGAATATCAATCGTATATTGATATTGTTTGGATATCTGAACAATCTCCGCCGCGCGACACTTCTCAAAAGACTTAGCCTTAGGGTCGCCGGGAGCGCTGCGATTCAAGTCTGTATCAATAAATCTCACGCCTTTATCTAGTGCGGGTTGGTTTCCAACAATCCAATCAAAACTCAACCCCTTCACTTGTAGGTCGCGTAGCACCTCAACCCCAATCGGCTCATCACCGTGCGTAGCCGCAATAAACAGTATGTCTTTTTTCATAATAAATAAGAGAATAATCTTGTAAATTATATGAAATCATCTTGGTCAATTCTGGTTCATAAACAAAAAACCGCTATTTAGCGATTTGTATTGACCTCAAGTAAACAAATTTAACCCACACTCAACTACTTGAGGTCGGCTATATGATGAACTTGTTGCTTAAAAGTGGTCATATGTCTTATTGTATTAACACACTAATACATATGAAAACATTTGTCAAGTACTGCAAGCTAAGCCTTTTTTATGTGCATTAAAGCTGCTCTATAGCCACCCTCACCATGTTTAAGCCAATGCGCAATCCGAGTTATAGTCGCAGTGCTGACACCGGTCTTTTTGGCAATTTCTCTGTAACTCGTGCCTTTTTCCAGCTCTAAAACAACATCCCATCTGCTGCTTAATGCTTCCAACTCCTCAAGAGTCGCGATATCTCGCAAAAAGCTCAGCATCTCTTGTTCATTCTTTATTGCTAAAAGCGCTTTAGCTAATCGCTTTAACTTATTTGTTCTCCATGTTGTCATACATACCCAGTATAACACAAAAAACCAGGCCGCTCGGGCCTGATTTCATTGTGCGCCCCCTTTGGTAAAGGGGGAAATGAAGGGGGTATTTACTCAGCCTTCTTTTTTATCGTCTTTTTAGTTTCCTTTTTTGCAGCTTTCTTGGCTGTCTTTTTAGCTGGTTTCTTGCTCTCCGTAGCCTCTGGCGTAGGGGAGTCATCAGCTACAGCTTCTTCATCAACCTCTTCTGCCTTCTCAGCTTTTTTAGCTTCCTTCTTAGACTTCTTAGCCGGCTTCTCGTCGACCCCCGAAGCCTTGTGCGAAGGGGGATCAGCCTCTAAAGTGTAAACCTTATTTGGCTGCTTAAGCTTTTCGATCTCTTTCATGATCAAATCAAGCTTAACATTTAATTGCTCGAATTGTTCAACCAAGTGATTGTCGCGCGGAGCTCTTTCCTCTCGGCGCGGCTTATTAAAACGTTTCTCACGTCTATCTCCACGGTCATCTCCACCGCGGAAACATGTGTTGCAAAGCACCGGCTTTTCGCCTGTTGGCTTAAACGGTACCTCGCACCTATCACCACATTCTGCGCATGTCGCAGAGAACATCCTCTTTTCAAAGCCGCGATCACCGCGACTTCTGTCGAACCCACGGCCACCATGGCCGCCTCTATTGAATTTGCTCATATTTTATCGTCGAATATCAAACAACGAACTTCGAACCACGATATAAGACGTGGGACGACTTGCCCGATCGTATGATCGGGTGGGACGCGAGACGTAGGACGATCCTTAGTTATTAATCGTTAAATGATAGCGTATTCTGGGGTTTTTGTCAATAGTCGTGGGTTTATTTGCTAGCAGTAACAAACCACCTGCCAATATCATCCAATTCCATCTTGATATCAGTAAAATCCGCAAACATTCCCTCTATCTCCTCTTTTGTAAAAAAGCAGTGAGGCAGTCCTTTTTCTGGTCCGGTTGTAGCCGCATAAGTCCCAAGCGCTAATTCCTGCCTACCTTCTTCTTTATTCCAATCATCACCGGTTTTATGGTCTGGAATCGTAATAAACACCTTCCCACCTTCAATCAACTTTTTGT
>WJLP01000042.1 GCA_014728435.1 Candidatus Uhrbacteria bacterium | reverse complement strand
CCTCCACAGGTCGGCGGTTAGGTCGTCGATGCCGCGTTTTTTTATGTATTCGCGTGCGATTTGAGCCTCCGGTGAAGTCTGCAAGGTGTGTTGTAATAGTTTGCAAATATACTCATTGGTTTGTTGCAGGCTCTTTTTTTGACCTAATTGCTCGCGGTTAAATCGAGGCAATTCTATTCCGGCTTTTTGCGCCAAGTGTTCCAGAGCATCAATAAAGTCCATGCCTTCAATTTGCTGGACAAACGAAATCATATCGCCGCCCTTGTCACAACCGAAACAGTGCCAAGATTGACGAGGGCGGTTCACGAAGAAGCTGGGGGTGTTTTCTTGGTGAAATGGGCAATTAGCTTTAAAACTACCGCTGCCGGCGGGTTTTAATTGCAAGTATTCGCCCACTATGTCGACGACATCCAAGTGAGATTTTACTTCTTGAGCGGAGTCCATAAACAAGATTTACGTTTATTACGTTACACGTTTATCAAGAGTATAACAAGATTAATTTAGACATAAGAAAAAACTCCCAAGTGGGAGCTATGCTGTTTGTTGGTTCAGAAAGTGCTTGCACATCTGTTCTACTAATGTCTTTATATTCCGAGGCTTAACTTCTTTTTTGCCTCCAACTTCTTCAATTAAGAAATGCTTTGAGATTTCGTCTCCCAGTTTTGATCCGGGATCGATTGCGTAGTTTGATGAGGTGTTAATGTATCTCAATTGCCAGACATTTCCACTTTCATCGCTAGTCAGTTGGAGGCAACGCGTACTGTCGCGGGCATCATTGTCGCGAAATATGAGTTCAACACTGATTTGCAAAGCACCTTGGTTTTCATTGTCGCTCTCGTAAAAAATTTTCCAAGCTAGCTCGATAGGTTTCTGTACGCCGGCTGAGTGAATGTACCCAGTTTGATTTTGGCCGCCGTTCGGGTTTATTGGGTCAAAGTTTAGATCTTGAAAATCACTTACAACTTCGGCTTGAATGCCGGCGCTGGATATAGCTTCATCAATTTTGAGCATTAGGGAGTATAGTTCGGCATATTGATAAAGGTGCGGGTGCAACATGGTTTTCTCCTTTTGTTGTGAGAGCATCTGAACAATTTTTTGAAATTGTGTCAAGCGTTAAAATTCGGATAACCACAAGGGTTATCCCTACATAAGTCGTATCAGGTTACTTTGTTCTACCGTGCCTAAGCTGTTTCTTGATTTTGGGTTTTGCTTCTTTGTCGGGCAGTGGAGCCTTCTTTTTGCGCTTTTCCAATTCTTTGCGAATGACGATGATTTCGTCACGTAGGATGGCGGCGAGTTCAAAGTCGAGGCGCAAGGATGCATCTTTCATTTCAGTTTCTTTTTCTTTGATGACTTCGTTTAGCTTTTTATCTTCGGCCGCGAGTTCCAGAGCGAGGATTTTTTTAACGTCTTTAGGTTCTGTTTCAAAGCCAAGCTGGCCACGCAGGTCTTTGATGGCTTTTTTGATGGTCTGTGGCGTGATGCCGTGTTTTTTATTGTATTCGAGTTGTTTTGTGCGGCGGCGCTCCGTCTCTGCTATTGCGCGCTTCATTGAACCTGTGATGTTGTCTGCATAAAGCACGACTTTGCCGCGGACATTACGGGCGGCGCGACCGATGGTTTGAATGAGGGATGTTTCGGAGCGTAAAAAGCCCTCTTTGTCAGCGTCGAGAATGCAAACCAGTGACGCTTCGGGTAGATCTAGACCCTCGCGCAGGAGGTTGACGCCGACCAAGACATCATGCGTGCCTTTGCGGAATTCGGAGAGGATTTCCAAACGGTCGGCGGTTTTGACATCAGAGTGCATGTAAACCGCTTTGATTTTTTTATCTTTCAAAAAGTCGGTGAGATCTTCGGCCATTTTTTTAGTTAGAGTCGTAACCAAGACGCGTTCTTTGTCGGCGGTCACTTTGGCAATGCGTTCGATTGCGTCTTCGATTTGGTTTAGATCGCCTTTCTTCTTGGGTGTGATGCGCTGGATGATTACTTCCGGGTCAACAAGGCCGGTGGGACGGATGAGCTGTTCGACAACAGTATCAGAATTCTTATACTCATACGGCCCGGGAGTTGCGGACATGAACACGACTTGTTTGATTTTACGCTCAAATTCATCAAATTTCAGCGGGCGGTTATCGCGAGCGCTTGGCAGGCGGAATCCGTGGTCGATAAGCGTATCTTTGCGGGATTTGTCGCCCGCGTACATACCGCCAACTTGCGGAATGCTAACGTGCGACTCGTCCATTATCAGTAGGAAGTCATTTGGGAAATATGATATAAGTGTATCGGGCGGGTCTCCGGCTTTGCGACCGGATAAAGGGCGGGAATAGTTTTCAATACCCGAGCAATAACCCAAATTTTCCATCATTTCCAAATCGTATTTCGTGCGGCGCTCAATTCGTTCAGCTTCGAGCGGCATTCCCCTGCTTTCAAAGTACTTGACGCGTTCGGACAGTTCTTTGCGTATGGTATTTAGAGCGCGTTCTTTTTCGGGTCCGGCTGTAATAAAGTGCTTAGCCGGAAAAATCCAGATATCATCATGTTGGGCGATGGTTTTGCGTGTAACCGGATGGATTTGTGTGATACGGTCGATGTGATTGCCCAAAACTTCGACGCGATAAACGGTTTCTTGGTGAACAGGCATTATTTCCAAGGTAGTTCCGGTAAGGCGAAACGAGCCTCGAGTCAGATCGGCGTTGGTGCGCGTAAATTGCATGTTAATGAGTCTGGAAATGGTATCTTGGCGGGAAAGAGCCTCACCTGTTACGAGGTGAAAGATGATGTCCGCGTAAGCGGTGGGAGCGCCTAAGCCGTATATGCAAGAAACGGACGCGCAGACGATAACATCGTTGCGAGTTAGCAGTGATTGTGTGGCATTATGGCGTAAGCGGTCGATTTCTTCGTTGATTTGCGCTTCTTTTTCGATATAAGTGTCGCTTTTGGGTAAATACGCTTCGGGTTGGTAATAGTCGTAATAAGATACAAAATATTCAACAGCATTGTCCGGAAAGAATTCACGAAATTCATTGCATAGCTGTGCGGCCAGCGTCTTATTGTGTGCTATGACCAGCGTGGGTTTTTGGATGTTGTTTATGACGTTGGCTAGTGTGTAGGTTTTTCCTGTGCCGGTTGCTCCAAGCAAAGTTAACATACGCGAACCTTTTTTAAGCCGCGTAGTCAATTTGTTTATAGCCTCGGGCTGATCACCTGCCGGAGGGTAAGGTTGTTTGAGTTGAAATTGCTTCATGAGTTGATGTGGCCGATTTCGGCTCATAGTTTATAACTCTTTGCCGTCGATTGTGCAAGACACCATTAAGCCTAAAGGATGTTTCGATTATATTGGGACCAGGTTGCAGATTGAGGACGATTTTAAATTGTGAGTTTGAGCCGGTGATGGGTGTGGCCGCATTATTAACCAGGAATTGCATTTCCGGCCATTGCTTCATTACTTGCTTGCCGTCGTATATTTGGCCAAGCAATGTGATTTTGGGCTCGCTTACGGTTGAGCCATTGGTTAGCCGCCGATCGCCCTGAAAAGCCAGAGCATTGTAATCGATGTCTTCGAGCTCAATTGGTGGAGCGCTTTGCAGGGCTTTTTGATTGGGTACTTCAAGCTCTATATCCAAAAATGGGATCGCTATGGCGATAATTACGATTAGAATCAATAGAATGTTAAATCTGCCCTGCCAGCGAATTACTCTAAGTAGAGAATTTATGCGAGGATCTTCATGCGTGTCCTTTTTAATCCAGTCGTGGATATCGACTTTTTTGGCAGCATCTGCTATGCTCGGAGCTGAATCGTTAGTTTTGCTTGTTTTTGTTTTAGGCATATGAAATGGATGGATTCCCCTCGGCCAATAATGGTCTTATCTCCAATGGCGGATTTTACAGATCTGCCTTTTTGCCGTTTGGTTAGAGAGTGCAGTGGTAAAGAGGTTGTAATTTTTAGAGAAATGGCTTCCGCGGAAGCGATAATCAGGGGTAATAAGCGAACTGACAAGATATGTGAACTGGATCCGGTTGAGCATCCTGTAGTGCAGCAGATATTTGGGTCAAAACCCGATGTGATGGCAGAAGCGGCAACGATTATCGCAGAAGAGTATCGACCGGATGGTATTGATATAAATATGGGGTGCCCGGTTCCTAAGGCTGTAAATCAGTTTAACGGAGCGTCTCTTATGAAAGATGCCAAGCGTTCGGCGGAAATTGTGAAAACGATTAAAGGTGCTATTAATGTACCACTTTCAGTCAAGACGCGTCTAGGCTGGGATAATCCTGAAGATGTGGTTGGGTTTGTTAAGGTTTTAGAGGCTTCAGGGGTTGATGCGATAGAGATTCATGGACGCACAAAAGCACAAGGGTATTCGGGTAAGGCTGATTGGGACATGATCGGTAAAGCGATTGCGGGAGTTAACGTCCCGGCATTTGTTAATGGTGATATCGTGGATACAAAGTCTGCCATGCAAGCTTTGAACAAATCCGGTGCTCAAGGATTTTTGATTGCTCGTGGAGCTCTTGGAAGGCCGTGGATTTTTAAGAGAATTAAAGAAACGATGGAGACGGGAGCGGATCCGGGCGATCCCTCGATTGAAGAGCGATTGAAGATAATGACGAGGCACGCAGAGTATCAATTTGAGACTTATGGAGAGCACGGTTTGATTAAGCTTAGAAAGCATTTGCCGTGGTATTTTAAGGGGGTGTATGGATTTAGGT
>WJLP01000041.1 GCA_014728435.1 Candidatus Uhrbacteria bacterium | reverse complement strand
GGCCTCTTAAGCCCAAGGTTCCGGGTTCGAGTCCCGGCTGATGTACCAAAAAAAATCCTTTAGGGATTTTTTTTTATAAACCCTAAAAAAATTTCCAAGATACAAAAACATAAAGCCCAATCAGTATCCCGGTACATCCTGGTACATCCTGGTCAGTATCCTGGTACATCCTGGTCAACATCCTGGTAAGCATCCCGGTACATCCTGGTAAAAAAAAGAGAGCCGTAAGGCTCAATTCCGGCTTCATCCCGCATTGGCCGCCTCGCATGCCACGGGCTGAAGCAAAAAAATATCCGGTGTAATCAAGCTTTCACACCTCTCCGGCTCAGTATAGGGCCAGATGCAAACAGCTTTGCCCGGCAAATATGCCACCGCCAGCTTACACACCGTTTTGCGGATCTCAATTTCGGTCGCGGTTCGCACAAATACCAAATGCTCGCTGTCCGGACTGCGGTACTGGATGTTGCCTTCCACGAATTTGCGCCCTCTGTACTCCGCAAGCGCGATGAGATACATCAATTGCACCACATTGGGCCGGATCAACCTCTCAAAAAAACCGCTTTGTGTAACGCGCTTGCGGTGCTCGGCCGGATCAAGGCAAACATTTTTGTTCGCGCTTACTATCCAGGCCTCTTCCTCGGTAACCAATCCCTCGAAAATTTCATCCGAGAGATTGTGCGAGACCAGCATATTGCGTGATAGAAAGAACGGATACAAGTGGTCGTACAAGCTCACATCAGCCGGACACCAATCCAGCCTGCGCACCCCTTCATGGACTTCGCTCAAAAGGGTACGAGTACCGGGCACTGAAAACGCCGACGGCCCCTTCGCGGGTAAAAGATTTTCCGTCAGGAAGGGTTCGTACACTCCCCGCCAGTTAAAGCCATAGCGCAGAAGAAAAATCTCCGAGGTGCACTGTACAGGAGTCGCCTCTTCACAGGTGTAGCGGATTTGGCTGGTCATTAGATCCTCCAGTCGCTCGACCGGAAATAATTATAACATATAATTACCCCGCTTGACATAATCGGCAATATAACGCATACTCTCTTGCGTACCCGAAAAACAAACAAGGAGAAGCTATGGGGGCAGAACATTACTTTCCCGGTTCGGATCTTACGGTCACCCATCCGGATATTCGTGATGGACGGCCTTCAAAGGCATACGCCGAAACGGTTAAGCGCAACAGCCAACGCGGCAAACGCCGCTGCCAAGCCGAAGGCTGCTCAACCGTTCTTTCAGACGCCAACTCCGGAAGATACTGCTATCCCTGCGAACGTAAAATAAGACTCGAACGCATCAGCGGTATCGACCGACGTTTCGTTGGCTCCATGGATTTGGACTTCAACGACTAACCATGGCCAAGAAAAAAACCGCTGAAAAAGAGGTTAAACCTCGATATTGCAAAGAGTGCGGCTGCAAGCTGCGGGCCGGTAATACCGACACGATTTGCAGCCCCTGCCAAAGGGCCGCGATAATGAAAGAATTCGGTTCAAATTTCATCGGACTATACTTCGACGATGAACCGCCTCGCTCCAATCTCTGATCCGATTTCTCGGATCTTTTTCTTTTCTTGACACTGTCGTTCGCGAACAACATATCTTGACGCTCTCAACCATCCTGCTAGACTGCAAACAACCCGAACTTAAATATTTTAAAAAAGTTCGAGGCACAATCGAGCATTTTCGCGAAGCATGCAAAACGTACGTCGAGTGCAAAGCGGAGATTGTAACGATGAAATTATCCAAAATATTTAACTTCATATGAAAACAATCATCAGTTGCGCTATAACCGGCGCAATCCACACACCCAGCCTCTCGCCATACCTCCCGGTAACGCCCGATGAAATTGCGGAGCAAAGCATAGACGCGGCCAAAGCCGGTGCTAGCATCATCCACTTGCACGCTAGGCAACCAAACGACGGCAAACCAACAAACGATACAAAGATATTCCGTGAATTTTTAACTAAAATAAATTCCGAAAGCGACGCCATCTTAAACATCTCAACAGGCGTCGCGCTTGGCATGACGCTAGACGAACGTTTAGCCGCAGTTAAAGAATTTCAACCCGAACTCTGCTCACTCAACATGGGTTCTATCAATTTTAACGTGGCCCGCGCCGCCAAAGCAGATGTTAAATGGAAACACGATTGGGAAAAAGAGCATCTCGCCAAATCCGAAGACATCGTCTTCCGCAACACATTCAAAGATATTGATTACATAATCAAGACAGTCAGTGATTTCGGTACTAAATTTGAATATGAATGCTACGACGTAGGCCACCTCTACAACCTCGCCCACTTTGCCGAGCATGGAATTATTAAACCCCCGTTTTTCATCCAATTCATCTTCGGAGTCATGGGCGGAATCGGCGCAGACGAACAAGCTTTTAATGTAATGAAGCAAACCGCCGACAAACTCTTCGGCAATAACTATCATTTCTCCGTCCTCGGTGCCGGCCGCCACCAATTCCTCATCGCCGAGCTCTCACTCAAAGCTGGCGGCAACGTCCGCGTTGGCCTGGAAGACAACCTCTACCTCGATAAAGGAGTACTTGCCAGATCCAATGCCGAACAAGTCGCCAAAGTTAAACAAATTGCTCTTGACCTCGGCCGCGAAATCGCAAATCCTGATGAAACACGGCAAATCCTCGACCTCAAAGGAAAAGACAAAACAAAAATCACCCTGAGTTAATCAAGGGGTGATTTTCTCCGTATTTTGTTACCGGTAATCGGTAATTAATAGTTAATATCTAGTAGCTAGTCCAAACTTTCCAAGTTTGACGTTAGACGTTAAACTTCGACTTTAATTGATATTCGGCCTGCGCTCCGAAGTTTTAACGTAGGAGTGTATTCAATATTTGTTATTTTACATTTAAAAACTTGCCAAATAAAAAAATTTTAAGCATACTCAAACAACCAAACAAATATCCAGCACCCCTAGCTCAGCCGGATAGAGCGCTTCCCTCCGAAGGAAGAGGCCAGACGTTCGAATCGTCTGGGGTGCGCCATAAAATCCATTTATTTGGATTTTTTTATTTATTTGGTCAATAATATATACCAACTGGTCACCTCTTCGGTAGTTTGCTAAAATAACCGCATCCTATGAAAATCAAAACTCTACTTATAGCACTTGCTTTCGCTCTAACTCCCTTTACGGCTTACGCAGCCGACTACGACCTCTCCATACCTGGTGGCGGCTTCTACGCCAACGATTACTCGGTACTCGTAGGCGACACTGTCAAGCTCTACGCCACGGTTAATAATCTTGGTACAGTAG